>NZ_BAAAMU010000031.1:0-100156 GCF_039529435.1 Nonomuraea maheshkhaliensis | reverse complement strand
CCGCCTTCGCCGGCCCCCTGCTAGGCCCGCCCGCGCCGCCCGGCCCACTCGGTCGGGCCCGGCTGGCGGACCTGCTGGCCATGGCGCCCGCCCGTACCCTGGACGGCCTGGCCCGCCGCTTCTTCCGCGACCCGCGCCTGCGCCAGTACGTCGGCCGCTACGCCACCTACGCCGGCTCCAACCCGTACCGCGCGCCGGCCGCGCTCGGCTGCGTCCCGGCGCTGGAGCACGGGCAGGGCGTCTGGTACGCGCCGGGCGGCCTGCCCCGGCTGGCCGACGACCTGACGCTGCTGCTGAAGGCGGCCGGCGTGCAGATTCACCTGTCCACCCCGATCACCGCCATCACCTGCGACGGCTCGCGCGTCACCGGCGTCCGGCCGGCCGGCGGGCCGGACGTGCCCTGCGACATCGTGGTGGCCAACACCGACGCCGCCGCCCTGTACGGCCACCTCCTGCCCGACCGCCGGCGGCTGCGCAGAATCGCCGCGCTCGGGCCTTCGTCGTCGGCGTTCCTGCTGATGGCCGGGGTCGACGGCCGGACCCCCGGCCTGGCGCACCACTCGGTGCTGTTCTCCGGCGACTACGAGCGCGAGTTCGCCGACATCTTCGACCACCGCCGGCCACCCGGCGACCCGACCATCTACCTCGGCTGCTCGGCCGTGGACGACCCCACTCATGCGCCGGAGGGGGCCGAGAACTGGACGATCCTGGTCAACGTACCGGCCCGCGACCCGGCGCGCTGGCCGATCGGGGTGGCCGCGTACCGGGACCTGGTCCTGGAACGACTGGCCTCCCGCGGCTACGACCTGTTGGGCCGGGTGCGCTTCGTCGACATCCTCACCCCCGCCGACCTGCGGGACCGCTACGGCGCATGGGGCGGCGCCATCTACGGCAGCGCCTACCGGGGCCGGCTCTCGTCCTTCCTCCGCCCCGGAAACAGGGGGCCGAGACGCGGCCTGTACGTGGTGGGCGGCTCGGCCCACCCAGGCGGCGGCCTGCCGATGGTGGTACTGGGCGCCCGCATCGTCACCCGCCTCGTGGCCCAGGACTTCCCACCTGCCGGGCCTGGTCGAGCCTCGTCGCGGGGCTCGCGCGATGCCGTGCTGAGTTCGCCGCCTTCGCGTGGCTTCTCCGACGCGGCGGCGGCCCCGATGCGGTCACGGGACGTCGAGCGGGGCGGCCGGTGAGGGTGCTTGCTGTGGCTCAGGCCGTGGCCGCCGCCATTGTGGTCGCGCGGCTGGCGCGCGGGCGGCGGCGGTTGCCGTCGCTACAGGCGTCGCTTCCGGCGCCGCCACAGGCGCCGGGTTCGTTGTCGCCTGACGCGGGCCCTCCGACAGGTGCCGAGGTGTCCGTGGTGATCCCGGCTCGGGACGAGGCTTCCAGGATCGGGCCGTGCCTGCGGGCCGTGCTGGCCGACCCCGAGGTCGGCGAGGTGATCGTGGTTGACGACGGCTCAAGCGACGGTACGGCGGACGTGGCGGCGGAGCTGGGAGCCAAGGTCGTCACCTCGATGCCGCTGCCGCCCGGATGGATCGGCAAGCAGTGGGCCCTGCGCCAGGGCGTGGCGGCCACGCGGGGCGAGGTGGTGGTCACGCTCGACGCCGACACCAGACCCGCACCCGGCCTGTTCGGAGCCCTGACCCGGGTACTGGACCAGTACGACCTGGTGAGCGCCGGCCCCCGCTTCCGCTGCGACAGCCGCCTTGAACGGGCCCTGCACGCCTCCATGCTGGCCAGCTTGGTCTACCGGTTCGGCCCGATCGGCCCGCCGACCGCGCCCCCGCCGCACCGTACGATCGCCAACGGCCAGTGCCTGGCCTTCCGCCGGGCGCGGATGGCGGAGGCGGACGGGTTCACGTGGGTGCGCGACCGGATGACCGACGACGTGGCGCTGGCCCGCCACCTGGCCCGCCGGGGCTGGAAGGTGGGCTTCCTGGACGCGGGAGGCCTGCTGGAAGTGGACATGCACGACTCGGCGGGCGAGCTGTGGCGCGAGTGGGGTCGTTCGCTGTCCCTGGGCGACGTGACCGGGCCGGGGCAGCAGGCGGCCGACCTGGCCGTGATCTGGCTGACGGGGGCGGTGCCGGTGCTGCGGCTGGCGGCCGGGCGGCCGTCCTGGCCGGACTTGGCGCTGCTGGCCCTGCGGGTGCTGGTGGCCGGCGCGCTACGCGGAAGCTACCGGAGAGCCGGCGCTGAGCTGCTGCTGTCGCCGCTGCTCGACCCTGCGGTCGCCGTCCGCCTGACCCACGCCACGATTCGTCCCGTACGCAGGTGGCGTAGCCGGACATACCCGCGATCCCGGCTCGTCCGGACATCCGCGGACCGTGCGGACACGACGGTCAGCGGCGGCGGGCGGACCGGGTGGCCAGCACGAAGCGCAGGCCGATGAGGCACATCAGTCCGCCGGTGGCCGCGACCAGTTCGGCGGGTGCGAACGGCCACTGCAGCACCGGCACGGCGAACACCGCCACCCGTGCCCCCACCGCGAACGAGCGCGCCGCCAGCGCCGTCGCCACCAGCGCCGCCACCGCCAGTCCGAACGCGGGCGGGCAGATGACCGCGATCCCGCCGGCGAACGTGAGCACCGACCGCCCGCCCCTGAACCCGGCGAACACCGGCCAGGCGTGCCCGGCCATCGCCGCCGCCACCGCGAGGTACACCGGCACCGCGCTCGCACCCGAGACCGTGCCGGACGAGGAGGTGTGCGCGCCGCTGACCAGGAGCGCCAGCAGGGCGGCCAGTGTGCCCTTGATCGTGTCGCCGACGAACACCGGCACCGCCGCCCGCCGACCGAGCCGCTCCTTGACGTTCCAGTACCCGGGGTTGCGGTCTCCCACGTCGCGGGGATCGACACCGTGGACGCGACCCACCAGCACCGCGACCGGCACCGACCCGAGCAGATAACCGCCGATGACCGCCACCGCCGCAGTGAGCGCAGGTCCGGCTTCGCCGATTCCCGCCAGCGCCGCGTCGATCGTTGGCCCGGCCCCTGCGCCGGCTCCCGTCTCAGCCATCGCGTCGTTCCATCTCGTCCGGTACGACACCGTGAGCGCGATGCGTCACATGGCCTTCGATCGGCCGCTGTTGCGTGACAGTGACGGGCTGTTGTTCTGGCGGTTGCTCGGTACGGGGAGTGGGCGTTCGATGTCGCTCGGGGCCGACCTGTATCGCTGGGCGCTGTTCGCGGTGTGGCGTTCGGACGGTGATCTGGAGGCGTTCCTGCGCTCGTCGCCGATCGCGGCGCGCTGGCGCGACGAGGCGGTGGAGTGCTGGCAGGTACGGCTGGCCCCGCTGTCCTCGCGCGGCACCTGGGCAGGCCGGGATCCGTTCGGCGGCTCGTGCGGCACCCGGGCGGGCCTGTTCGGTGGCCCGCGTCAGGACGTGGCGGTTGCGCGGGGCAGTCCGGTGGCGGTGCTTACCAGGGCCTCTGTTCGGGTGCGGCGGCTGGTCGCGTTCTACCGGTCGGTGCCGCCGGTCGATGAGCTGCTGCGACGGCAGGACGGCTGTCTGGCCTCGATCGGGATGGGGGAGTGGCCGCTGGTCCGGCAGGCCACGTTCTCGCTGTGGCGCGACCAGGACGCGATGCGCGGCTTCGCGTACCGGGGCGCGGAACACCGGCGGGTCGTCGAGCTCGTACGCTCCCACGACTGGTACGCCGAAGAGCTGTTCGCCCGCTTCATCCCGTACGCCAGCGAAGGCACGTGGAACGGCACCGACCCCATGCAGCCGGGCCCGCGGCCAGGCGCCGGCGCCCCACGCGGCCGGTACCACGGCACCGACCCTGCGCGCTGAGCGCGCGCTCATGAGGTCGCCGCCTCCGTCCCGGGTGCCGTCCCTGCCAGCGCGTGCGCCACCGCGCAGGCCCTGGCGATGGTGGTCGCGCGGGAGGAGCCGTGTGCTATGACGACCGTGCCGCGCAGGCCGAGCAGGGTTGCGCCGCCGTGCGTTTCCGGGGCGTAGCGGCGGGCCACCCCGGCGAGTCGTTCGGGGGCGGCGGCGCCCTCGCGGGCGGCCATGGTCAGCACCGTACGGACGCATCCCTCGATGGTCTTGAGGACCACGTTGCCGGTGAAGCCGTCGGTGACGATCACGTCCGCCCGGCCGGACAGCACCTCGTGCCCCTCGATGTTGCCCGTGAAGGGCAGTGGCAGGCCGGTCAGAAGTTCCTCGGCCTGGCAGGTCAGGCGGTTGCCCTTGCCCGGCTCCGACCCGATGGACAGCAGGCCCACGATCGGGTCGGGCCGGCCCAGTACGGAACGTGCGTACCCGATCCCGAGTCGCGCGAACTGGGCCATCATGGTGGGGCTGGGGTCGGCCGTCGCCCCGGCGTCGACCAGCACCGTCGCGCCGCCCCGTAGTGACGGCAGCGCCACGGCCAGCGCGGGCCGCAGTACGCCGGCGGCCCGGCCGATGCCGCGTACGGCACAGGTGACCACCGCGCCGGTGGAGCCGGCGGACACGAACGAGCCGCCCACCCCCTGATGGACCAGATCGCAGCCGACCGCGAGGCTGGAGCCGGTCAGGGCCGCCGCGGCGGCGCCCCGCTCGGACATCGGTACGGCGTGCGGCGCGGGCACCACGGCGATCTCGCCCTCCGCCTCGTGCCGCCGCAGTTCCCTGCTCAGTTGCGCC
Organism: Nonomuraea maheshkhaliensis; assembly: GCF_039529435.1. NCBI lineage: Bacteria > Bacillati > Actinomycetota > Actinomycetes > Streptosporangiales > Streptosporangiaceae > Nonomuraea > Nonomuraea maheshkhaliensis. Next base: position 95,524 of record NZ_BAAAMU010000031.1, on the reverse strand, counting down.
TCGGCGCCGACCAGGATGATCGGCACCCCGTGCGCCCGCCGGGCCTCGACGGCCCCCGCCACCGTCTCGGCCGGGCCGTGGTCACCACCCATCGCGTCCAGCACCACGGGTCCGGTGATGGTCATGGGAGTTCCACCTGGACGCGGTGCTCGGCCCGGCTCGCCGCGGTGGCGGCCAGGAGGTGGCGGGTGAAGATGGCGGCCCTGTGGTGGCGCGGTAGCCGGACGCGGGCGGCCAGGACCTCGAAGTCGCGGCGTTCGATCTCGGCGAGGATGCCCCCGTACAGTTCGCGGGCGGCGCGTACGCATGGTCGTGAGGAGGGGACGAGGAGGTCGACGCCCCCGGCGGCGGCGCGGTAGTGGGCGTGGGCACGTTCGGCCTCGAAGGCGAGCAGGTCCCGGACAGCCTGCCCGGTACGCCGCGCGCCCAGGTGCTCCGGCTCGACGCCGAACTTGGCCAGGTCCTCCATCGGCAGGTAGATGCGGCCCCTGGCGTAGTCCTCGGCGACGTCGCGCAGGAAGTTGGTGAGCTGGAAGGCCAGGCCGAGTTGGCGGGCGGGCTCGCGGGCCTGCTCCTCGTACCCGGGCGCGGGTTCCAGGAGCGGCAGCATCATGGTGCCGATGGCGGCGGCGGAGCCGGCCATGTATCCGAGTAGGTCGTCGTACGTGGCGTACCGGGTGACCGATAGGTCGGCGCGCATCGAGGTCAGGAACGAGCGCACGTCGTCGCGTTCGACGCCGAACGAGCGCACGGTGTGCAGGAACGCGGGCAGGACCGGGTCGCGGACCTCGGCTCCCGACAGCCCGGCCTCGACGCCGGCCCATAGGCGGTCGAGCGCCCGGGTCCGGTCGCCGGCCATGGTGAAGGAGTCGACGATCTCGTCGGCATATCGGGCGAAACCGTACAGGGCGTGTACGTGACGCCGCTTCCAGGCGGGTAGCAGCCGGGTGGCCAGGTAGTAGGAACGGCCATAGTGGGCGTGCAGCCGCCGGCAGCGTTCGTAGCCGGCGGTCAGCGTCATGGCGGGTCCCCAGGTGTCGGTCCGGTGGTGCGCCTCATGAGGACTCCCCGAGGATGCGTTCCGCGGCGAGGCGGCCTGAGATCAGGACCGGTGGTACCCCCACCCCTGGCGCGGTGAACATGCCGGCGAAGTGCAGACCGGGGACGCGTCTGGCGACGCCGGACGGTCGTAGCCACCCCGTCTGGCTGAAGCGGTGGTCGAGGGCGAACGGGGTGCCGGCGGTGTGGCCGCGGGCCGCCCACGCGGGTGGGTCCAGCACCAGCCTGGGGGCTCCCGACAGGTCGCCGTAGCCGAGGTCGGTGAGGCGGGTGAGCAGGCGTGACTCCAACGCCGGGCGCAGGCGGGTCCAGTCGGCGGCGCGTAGGTTGGGGGCCGGTTCCAGGACGCTGAGCGTGGCGGGCCCGCCAGTGTCCGGGCAGGTGATCAGCAGGCTCGGGTCGGGCTGCGGCCGGCCCGTCGAAAGCGCGGCGAACGTCTCCCGCCAGGCCTGGCCGAAGTGCACGGTGTGGTGGGCCTGGCCGGGTGGTTCGTGGTCCAGGCCGAGGTGGAGCACCAGGCAGGAGGGGGAGTAGCGGGGACGGCGCAGCCGCCAGTCGTCGGCGCGGCCGGGCAGCAGCCGCCGGGCCGCCAGCCGATCGCAGGCGACGACCACGTGGGCGGCCGGCAGCCGTTCGCCGTCCTCCAGCAGGACGCCGGTGACGCCGTCGCCGTCGGTCTCGACCCGGTGGGCGCGTACGCCGTACCGGAGGGTCGCGCCGAGCTTCTCCAGCAGCGCCGCCATCGCGACCGGGATGGCGTGCATGCCGCCGTGCGAGGGGAAGTACACACCGCCGACGGTGTCCATGTGCGCGACGACGGCGTAGAGGCCCAGCGCCCGCTGGGGCGAGAGCCCCACGTACAGGGACTGGAAGGTGTGCGCCCTGATCAGCCGGGGGTCGGTGAGGTGGCGCGCGGCCAGGCGGTCGAGCCGGCGGAAGCCGCCGAGCGCGGCCAGCCGCAGCAGCGCCGCGGGTTTGGCCAGGGCGCGCAGCCTGGTCATGTCGGCGTCGATGAACGCGGGCCACTCCACCGCGAACAACTCGTCGAGCAGCCGCCGGTAGCGCTCGTAGCGTGCCGCCTCGGCGGGCCCGCACAGCGCGCGTACCTGCTCGGTCATCTCCTCGCGCCCGGCCCGCACGTCCAGCCGCGAGCCGTCGTGGAAGATCAACCGGTACGACGGGTCGAGGCGGCGCAGCGGCACCCAGTCGCGCAGTTCCTCCCCGGCCGCGCCGAAGACGTCGGCCAGCACGCCGGGCATCGTCAGCACGGACGGCCCGACGTCGAACCGGTAGGTCCCCGCACGCCCGGTGCCGCAGCAGCCCCCGGGCTCCCGTCCGGCCTCGACCACGACCACCTCGCGCCCGGCGGCGGCCAGGCGCACGGCCGCCGACAGCCCGCCCAGGCCCGCCCCGACGATCACCACAGGACCTCGCCGCACGGGGCTCCCTTCCGTCGCTCGGTGACAAGCTGCGGAGGGAGAGTGGGTCGGGTTCCTCGCGTCTCAGCCTCGGAACCGCACCATCACGGTATCCATCGGACGCGGGCTGGGGAGGAGGGACACGCCCGCGCCGGCTGGTAGACGTGCCAGAAGGTCGTCAGCCGGCCACCGGTCGCACAAGTCCCGCGCCTCGCGAGCGCGAGGCGGCCGAGCTCAGATCGCCAGTTGCTTGCCGATGGCGGACAGCTCCTCGTTCTGCGTGGTCACGATCTGGTCGGCCAGCTGTCGCGTCGCCGCGTGCTCGCCCGTGCTCTGGATCTCCTTGGCCATGTGCACGCCGTGTTCGAGGTGCCCCTTCAGCAGCGTCAGCCAGCCCCGATCGAACCCGTCGCCCGCCTTCAGCTCGGCGCCCTCGTCCGTCTTCTCCTCGGCCGGCACCGACTCCGACCAGGACGTGAGCCAGCCGGACATCTTCTGGATGTCGGCCTGCTCGTTCGGGATGATCTCCTTGGCCAGCTTGCGCACGTAGTCGCCGCCGCCCCGCTCGGCCGCGAGCTCGGCCAGCTGAATGGTCTGGCGGTGGTGGGTGATCATTTGCTGGTTGAACCGCACGTCCGCCTGGTTGTACCCGGCTCGGGTCTCCGCCGAGGCGGAGCACGCGCTCGCCGCCAGCAGCCCCAGCAAGGCGATCAAGGCCATTCTCCAACGCATGTACGAAGGTACGCGGGGCGCCGGGGAAAGGTTCAGTAGCTGGGCGGGGTCGCGGTGATCAGGAAGTCGACCGGCTCCTCGCCCGGGTTGAGGTAGCGGTGCGGCAGCGCGGAGTCGAAGTAGCAGCTGTCGCCCTCCTCCAGCGCGTGCTCGACCCCTGACACCTCCACCACGAGCCGCCCCCGCAGCACCAGCACGCACTCCTCCGACGGGTGCGACCACGGCTCGGCGGCTGACGACCCGCCGGGCTCCAGCCGGCCCTCCAGGACCTCAAGCCGCCCGTGCCCGGGGGAGACGCGGGTGTAGGTGACCCCGCCGGTGGGGGATCTGACCAGCATGCGCTTGTCCTGCCGGACCACGGCGACGACGGCCGCGTCCGGCTCCTGGAACAGGCTGAACAGCGGCAGGTCCAGCACCTTGGCGATCTTCCTCAGCGTCTCCAGGCTCGGGTCGGCCAGGTCGCGCTCGACCTGGCTGATCAGCCCGCTCGACACACCCGCCGCGGCGGCGAGCTGCGCGAGGGTCAGCCCCCGTTCGGTACGGAGCTTCCGGATCCTGGCGCCCATCACCCGCGGATCATATCCATTGTTAACACCATTTAACGCCCATTGACCAGGTTAAATCCCGCCCGATAGTGTGCCCGAAATGTCGCGCATGTTGAACGCAACCCAGTTCCGGGCCGAGTTCCCCTCTCTGGCCGACTCCGTGCACCTGGCCAGCTGCAGCCAGGCCGCGCTGTCGTCGCGGCTGGCCTACGCGCTCCAGGAGATCGGCCACTCGCTGCGCGCCGAGGGCGCCCCGTGGCAGACCTGGATGGAGCAGGTCGGCCGGGCCAGGGAGCGCTTCGCCCGGCTCATCGGCGCCGAGCCAGGCGAGGTGGCCGTGCTGTCCTGCGCGTCCGAGGCCGCCTTCCAGGCCGCCGCCTCGCTCGACTGGGCCCGCCGCCCCGGCATCGTCACCAACGACCTGGAGTTCCCCTCGATCGCGCACGTGTGGCTGGCCCAGCGCCAGCGCGGTGCCGAGGTGCGGGTGGCCGCCGACACCGGCGAGAACGTCGCGGCCGAGGCGTACGAGCAGGTCATCGACGAGCGGGTCAACCTCGTCTCCGTGCCGCTGCACACCTACCGCAACGGCGCCCGCCTGCCCGTCGAGGACGTCGTACGGCTCGCGCACGACCGGGGCGCGCGCGTCTTCGTGGACGCCTACCAGGCCACCGGCGTCGTCCCGATCGACGTCAAGCGGCTGGGCTGCGACTACCTGGCCTCCGGGTCGCTCAAATACCTGCTCGGCCTGCCCGGCATCGCCTTCCTGTACGTCAGGGGCGGCATGGAGCAGCAGCGCGAGCCCGAGCTGACCGGCTGGTTCGGCCGTACGCAGCCGTTCGCCTTCGACCCCAGGCTGCTCGACTTCCCGGCCGACGCCCGCCGCTTCGAGACCGGCACCCCGCCCATCCCGTCCGCGTACGCGGCCAACGCCGGGTTCGACCTGATCGAACGGGTCGACCTGGACGCCGTACATGAGCATGTGTCGGCCCTGGTTGAGGAGCTGGCCCAGCGGCTGACCGAGGACGGCGAGCGGGTGGCGAGCCCGGCGGGGGCGCGCGGCCCGCAGGTCGCCATCATCGACCCCGACCCGGACAAGCTGGCCGCCAGGCTGGCCGAGCGCCGCATCTGGACCGCGCCGCGCGGCGACCTGCTGCGGCTGTCGTTCCACTACTACAACGACCGGTCCGACGTGGACGCGGCCGTCGAAGCCATCAGGGACTGCCGCAGGACCTGATCATCCCCCCGAGAGGTCTTCCGTGGACAACGAAACCGGGCTGCGCCGCCGGCTGACCGGCCGCCAGCTCACCATGATCGGGCTGGGCGGCGCCATCGGCACCGGGCTCTTCCTCGGCTCCAGCCTGGCGATCTCCCAGGCCGGTCCCGCCACCATCGTCGCGTACGTGATCTGCGCCGGCGTGGCGCTGGTGATCGGCTGGGCGCTGGCCGAGATGGTCGTGGTGCATCCGGAGGCGGGCGCGTTCGGGGTCATCGCCCACCGGTATCTGGGGCCGTGGGCCGGGTTCGTGGTCCGCTGGACGTACTGGACGATCCAGGTCATCGCGATCGGCGGCGAGGTCATCGCGGCCGGGATCTACGTGCAGTTCTGGTGGCCGTCGCTGCCGCTGTGGCTGCCGGTCACCGTCTTCTCGGCCGTCGTGCTGATCACGAACGCCGCCGCGGTCAAGCTGTTCGGCGAGGTCGAGTACTGGTTCGCCATGATCAAGGTGGTGGCCATCGTGGTGTTCATCCTGCTCGGCGTGGTCCTGGTCACCGTCGGGCTGCCCGGCGCGCAGGCGACCGGCGTGTCCAACCTGACCGCGCACGACGGCTTCCTGCCCAACGGGATCAACGGCCTGTTCCTGGCCATGGTGTTCGTGCTGTTCAGCTACATCGGCACCGAGGTCGTCTCGGTCACCGCCGCCGAGTCCGAGAACCCCACGCGCGACATCCCGCGCGCCGCCCGCCGCATGGTCACCCGCCTGGCGCTGTTCTACGTGCTGGCCATCGCGGTCGTGCTGACCGTGGTGCCCTGGACCACGACAGCGCAGGGCGGCGACGTCACCGAGAGCCCGTTCGTCCGCGTCTTCTCGGCGGCGGGCGTCCCGGCGGCGGCCACGATCATGAACTTCGTGGTCCTGACCGCCGCGCTCTCCAGCGCCAACACGAACCTGTACCTGACCACCAGGATGATGCACTCGCTGGCCGCCCACCGCTACGCCCCCGCCTGGACCGGCCGCCTCAGCGCCTCCGGCGTGCCGCGCAACGCGCTCGCCCTGTCGGCGCTGGGCCTGGCGCTGGCCGCGATCGTCTCGGCGGCCAGCGAGAGCGAGGCGTACCTGGCGCTGTTCGGGGTGTCGGTGTTCGGGGCGCTGGTCGTGTGGCTGCTCATCCTGGTGACGCACCACGCCTTCCGCCGCACCCGGGCCGCCCAGGGGCTGGCGCCGTCGCCGGTCCGGCTCTGGGGCGCGCCCGTCACCTCGGTGGTGGTGATGCTGTTCCTGGCCGCCGTGCTCGTCTCGACACTGTTCATCGAGCCGCTGCGGCCGGCGTGGTGGGCGGGCGTCCCGTTCTTCGTGATCGTCAGCGTGGTGTACGCCGTCGTCTCCCGCCGCGGCGGCGCCCGCGAACCGTCGCGGACGTAGCCTCACCGGCCGTCCAGGCGGCCCTCCACGGTGACGAAGGAGTGGGCGGGCAGGTGCACCCGCAGCCCGGACGCCGTGGCCGTGACCTGCTCGTACGGGCGGGGCGCGACCGCGGCGGAGGCCTCGGGGGTGTTGTGGTCCTGGAGCCGCCCCGCGGTGAGGATCCGGGCCTGCACGTCAGTCACGGCGCCGCCGCGCAGGTCCAGCTCGACGTCCGCCGCCTCGTCCGCGTCCACGTTCGACAGCGACACGAGGAGCCGGCCGTCCTTGCGGCTGGCCGACAGCGAGACGGTCGCCAGCCGGTCCTCCCCGACCTCGCGGGTGGGCAGCCCCGAGGGCAGGTCCACCCGCAGCGAGGCCGCGTCCTGGTGCCCCTTGTTCATCTCGAACACGTGGTACGTGGGCGTGAGCACCAGCGCGCCCGACTCGGGATCGGTGAGGATCATGGCCTGGAGCACGTTCACCGTCTGGGCGATGTTGGCCATGACCAGGCGGCCGGCGTGGCGGTGGAAGACGTCGAAGTGCAGCCCGGCCACGAGGGCGTCGCGCAGCGTGTTCTGCTGGTAGAGGAAGCCGGGGTTGGTGCCCGGCTCGACGTTCCACCAGGTGCCCCACTCGTCCAGCACCAGGCCCACGTTCCGGCCCGGGTCGTAGCAGTCCATGACGTTGGAGTGGCCGGTGAGCAGCTCGTCCACCCGGGCCGCCTGCACCATCGTGCGGTAGTGGTCGTCGGTGCCGAAGTCCGTGGCCTGGCCCTTGTCCTGCCAGGTGCCCGTGAGCGTGTAGTAGTGCACCGACAGCGCCTGCATGAACGGCGCCGGGCGGTAGGCGCAGCCCAGCTCGCCGAGCTGCTTCATCAGCGTCTCGGTCCAGGCGTAGTCGAAGGAGTTGGCCCCCGCCGCGATCCGGTAGAGCTTGTTGTCGCCGTGGTCACGGCAGTAGGTGCCGAACCTGCGCGCCTCGGCGGCGTACTGCGCGGCGCTCATGTTGCCGCCGCAGCCCCACGCCTCGTTGCCGAGCCCCCAGAAGCGCACCCGCCACGGCTCCTCGCGCCCGTTCTCCTTGCGCAGCCGCACCATCGGCGAGTCGCCGTCGCGGGTGAGGTATTCGACCCAGTCGCTCATCTCCCTGACCGTGCCCGAGCCGACGTTGCCGCTGATGTACGGCTCCGCCCCCAGCAGCTCGCACAGGGCCATGAACTCGTGCGTGCCGAAGTGGTTGTTCTCCTCGACGTTGCCCCAGTGGGTGTTGACCATGACCGGGCGCCGGTCCTTGGGCCCGATGCCGTCCGTCCAGTGGTATTCGTCGGCGAAGCAGCCGCCTGGCCAGCGCAGGTTGGGGATGTTCAGGGCGCGCAGCGCCTCGACCACGTCCAGGCGCAGGCCGCCCTCGTTCGGCAGGTCGCTGTCCTCGCCCACGTAGAACCCGCCGTAGACGCACCGGCCCAGGTGCTCGGCGAAGTGGCCGTACAGGTGCCGGTTGATCACGGGACCGGGGACGTCGACGTTGATGACGGCGGGGACGGCACTCATCCTGGACTACCTCGCGTATTCGTGCGGCATGAAGGCGACGCAAGTTTGTATCGATACAAGTTCGCCTGTCAAGGCGTCGGCACCCGGCATGCAAAGAGCAGGGAAGGATCGCGCGGGGCGGGCTACGGCCCTCGGCGGCGCGGGTAGGTCCCACGCCGGGACCCGCCGCCGGCCAGCGGGAACGTGCTCGCTCGACGGGGGAGTGGCCTTGTGAGAGTCATCGTCGACCTGACCCGCTGCCAGGGATACGGCCAGTGCGCCTTCCTCGCGCCCGACGTCTTCACCGTGCGCGACGAGGCGCTCCTGTACGACCTGGACCCCGGCGGCGAGCAGCGCGAGCACGTGCTGCGGGCGGCCGCCGCCTGCCCCGTCCAGGCCATCCACCTCGACTGGACGCAGACGCGCCGGGTCGGCCTGTCCTCGGCCGCGCGGCTGCTCGCCGAGCAGCCGGCGGCCGCGAAGATGACCGAAGGCCACATCGTGATCGTGGGAGCCTCGCTGGCCGGCGCGCGCGCCGCCGGGGTGCTGCGCCGGGAGGGCTTCGGCGGGACGCTGACCGTGATCGGCGACGAGATCCACGAGCCCTACGACCGGCCGCCGCTGTCGAAACAGGTGCTCACCGGGCAGGTGCCGTCCGGCCACACCATGCTGCCCCGGCTGCGCGAGGTCGAGGCCGAATGGATCGCGGGCACCCCGGCGACGGGGCTGGACGTGGCGAACAAGCGCGTCCACCTGGCCGACGGCCGCGAGATCGGCTTCGACCGGGTGCTGCTGGCCACCGGCACCCGCGCCCGCCCCTGGCCGAACGAGGCCGAGGCCGCGCTGGAGGGCGTCCACACGCTGCGCACCCTGGAGGACGCCGCCCGCCTGCGAGAGGCCCTGGCCGCCCGGCCGCGCCGGGTGCTCGTCCTCGGCGCGGGCTTCACCGGCAGCGAGATCGCCTCCGTCTGCCGCGAGCTGGACCTTCCCGTGACGGTCGTCGAACGCGGCCCCAGCCCGCTCGTCAGCGCGCTCGGCGCGATGATCGGCGGCGTGGCCGCGCGGATGCACCGCGACCACGGCGTCGACCTGCGCTGCGACACGACCGTCACCGCCCTGGAAGGCGACGCGGAGGGCCGGCTGCGCGGCGCCCGCCTGTCGGACGGCAGCACGGTGGAGGCCGACGTGGCGGTGGTCGCGCTCGGCTCGATCCGCAACGTCGAGTGGCTGCACGGCTCGGGGCTGGCCGCCGGCGTGTGGGGCGTGGCCTGCGACGCGGGCTGCCGGGCCGTGGACACCAACGGCCTGGTCACGGACGACGTCTTCGTCGCCGGTGACATCGCCCGCTTCCCGCATCCGCTCTACCAGTACCAGTTCATGACGCTGGAGCACTGGGGCAACGCGGTCGCGCAGGCCGAGATCGCGGCCCACAACATGGTCAGCGACCAGGCCCACCGCTGGCCGCACCTGTCGGTGCCGGTCTTCTGGTCCACCCAGTTCGGCGTGAACATCAAGTCGGTCGGCGTGCCCACGTTCGCCGACGAGATCGTGATCGCGCAGGGCTCGACGGACGAGCGCCGCTTCGTGGCCGTCTATGGCTACCAGGGCCGGGTCACCGCGGCGGTCACCTTCGACCAGGGGATGTGGCTGGAGTACTACCAGGGGCTGATCGAGCGGGCCGCGCCGTTCCCGCCCGTGTCCCGCCACGTCGACCGGCGCGAGGCCCCGCGGCCGGTGCCGGCCCAGGTCCCGGACCGGACGGTCGCCACGGCGGGGGCGACCGTCGTGGTGACCGGCCACGACCCGGCCGAGCGCCGCGCCACGCTGCTGCACCCGCCGCGGCGCTGACCGGCCGCCATCGGTCGGAGCACGGACATCGGCCAGAGCATGGACAGACATCGGTCAGAGCATGGATCAGGAGTGCAGGTCATGTCATCGCAGAGCCTCTTCGAGCGGATCCTCGACCCTTCGGGCCGCGCCGACCCCTATCCGCTCTACGAGCGGCTGCGCGAGACGCCGGTGGCGCGCCAGGAGGACGGCACGTACGTCGTGAGCACGTACCGGGAGATCGTCGCGCTGCTGCACGACCCGCGGATCAGCTCCGACCGCCGCAACCTCGCCGCCCCGGCCGAGGCGCTCGACCGGAATCCCTCGTTCATCGGGCTCGATCCGCCCGAGCACGACCGGCTGCGCCACCTCGCCATGCGCCACTTCGGGCCGCCGCACTCGCCCCGCGTGGTGGAGGGGCTGCGGCCGGCGATGCTGGAGATCACCACCGGGCTGATCGACGGCATCGCGGACAGGAACAGGGTCGATCTCGTGGACGAGGTCGTCTACCCGCTGCCGGTCGCGATCATCTGCCGGCTGCTCGGGGTGCCGGTGGAGGACCAGCCGCGCTTCAGCGTCTGGGCGGACGCACTCGTCGAGACGCTGAAACCGGGCGAGGAGGACCGCGCCGAGCGCGAGCGGGAACGCGAGGCCGTCGCGGCCGAGCTGCGCGGCTATCTCGGCGGCCTGGCCGAGGAGCGCGGCCGGCAGCCGGGGGAGGACCTGCTGTCCGGGTTCGTCACGTATCGGGGCCCTGAGGGCGGGATGACGCCGCAGGACGTGATGTCCACCGCCGTGCTGCTGCTCATCGCCGGGCACGAGACCACGATCAACCTCATCGCCAACGGCATGCTCACCTTCCTGCGCCAGCCTGACCTGCTCGAACGCCTGCGCGCCGATCCCGGCCTGATCGTCCCCGCCGTCGAGGAGCTGCTGCGTTACGAGCCGCCGGTGCACTTCCTGTCCTCGCGGGTGGCCCTCGACGACATCACGATCGCCGGTGTCACCATCCCGGCCGGCGCGCCCGTCGTGCTCGCGCTGGCGGCGGGCAGCCGGGACCCGGCCCACGTGAGCGACCCGGGCCGCTTCGACCCGTACCGCGTCCGCAACGAGCATCTGGGCTTCGGCGGCGGCGTGCACTACTGCTTCGGCGCGCCGCTGGCCCGGCTGGAGGGGCAGATCATGCTGACGGAGCTCGTGCGCAGGCTGCGCGCGCCCAGGCTCGTCACCGACCCGCCTCCCTACCGGCCGAGCCCCGTCCTGCGCGGGCCGCGGCACCTCCTGGTCGAGTACGACGGCGTGGAGCCGCACCTGCCAACGTAGTCTCTTATAGAGACAATGTTTCCGGCGCTCGCGAAGCAGGGCGCCGTCCGTGGTAGTAGTGGAGATCCGCGAAGGAGGCCGGACAGACGAGCAGGTGCATCCATGACCGAGCGTTACCTCGGCATCCTCGGCCTGGCCGAGGCCCTGGGGGTGACCCGGCACGCGGTGCACAAGTGGCGCACCCGCTTTCCCGGCGACTCCGATCACCCGTTCCCCGCGCCCGACGTCGAGGTGGACGGGGCCCCCGGCTGGCGGGCGGATCGGCTGGCGGAGATCGTCCGCTGGCGTGAGGGGCTGCCAGGGCGCGGCGCGGGCGGAGGGCGCCCGACGGCCGCCCGGCAGGACTACCTCAAGGCCGCGCTGGCCCGCGGCCTCGACCGGGACGAGGCGCTGCGCGCGCTGTCCACGTTCGCGGCGGAGTTCCCCGAGATGAGCGAGCCTGAGCTGTGTGCCTGGCTGGTCGAGAAGTTCCGCCGCTGACCCCTGTCTTCTTCGCGTCTTCTTCGCGGACCTGACGAGAGGAGATGAGCCATGCCCGAGATCGATGGGGACGTCGCACCGGGATTCGAGGCGGTACGCGCGGCGTTCGCCGCCAACCTGGACTCCGGCCAGGACGTCGGCGCGGCGGTGAGCGTCTACGTGCACGGCCGCGAGGTGGTCGACCTGTGGGGCGGGATCGCCGATCCTGAGACCGGGCGTCCGTGGGAGCGCGACACCCTCCAGGTCGTCTACAGCACCACCAAGGCCGTCACGGCGGCCTGCGCGCTGCTGCTGGCCCAGCGGGGTGAGCTCGACCTGGACGCGCCCGTGGCCCGCTACTGGCCCGAGTTCGCGGCCCAGGGCAAGGAACGGCTGCCGGTGCGGTGGCTGCTCACCCACCAGGCCGGGCTGCCCGCGGTCGACCGGCCGATCACCCCGGCCGAGGCCATCGCCTGGGAGCCCATGGTGCGCGCGCTCGCCGCGCAGAAGCCGTACTGGGAGCCCGGGACCGAGCACGGCTACCACGGGATGACGTACGGCTGGCTCGTCGGCGAGGTCGTGCGCCGGGTCAGCGGCAGGAGCGTCGGCACGTTCCTCGCCGAGGAGATCGCGGGGCCGTTCGGCATCGACTTCTGGATCGGCCTGCCCGAGTCCGAGCACCACCGCGTCAGCCGCATCCTCACCGACGAGGCCGCCTTCGACCCCAGCGCCATCGACCTCGACGCCCTCCCCGAGTCCATGCGCGAGATCCTGGCCGTCTACGCCGACCCTGATTCGCTCACCTCGCGCGCGATGGGGGTCGTCAAGCCCGCGCTTGACCACAACGACCCCGCCGAGCAGGCCGCCGAACTGCCCGCCACCAACGGCATCTGCACGGCCCGCGGCCTGGCCCGCTTCTACGCGGCGCTCATCGGCGAGGTGGACGGCCGCCGCATCCTCACCCCCGGCAGCCTGGCCGCCGCGATCGAGGAGAGGGCCGCCGGGATCGACCGGATCCTGCGGGTGCCCGTACGGATCGGCACCGGGTTCGGCCTGCCTGCCAAGGACGCGTACTGGTACTCGCCCTCCGCGTTCGGCTTCGGGGGCCTCGGCGGCTCCATCGGCTTCGCGGACCAGGAGAGCGGGATCGCCTTCGGCTACGTGATGAACCGGCTCAGGGAAGGCGTCCCCGACGACCGGGCCGCGAGCCTCTACCGCGCCGTACGCGTGGCCGTCGCGGCCTGACCGGCACGGCTCGGGCACCGTGGGTTACCTGTCCGCACCCCAGACTTGGGCAATTCATTATCTTGTACAGTTCGTCTTTGTGGCGGTAGGTTTGATGCCATGACCGCATCCAGCACTCCGACCGCCGCCGAGGAGTTGCGCGGCGCGGGCCTGCGGGTCACGGCCGCCCGCGTGGCACTGCTCGACACCGTCAGAGAAGGCGATCATCTCGGCGTCGAGGCGATCGCCGACGGAGTGCGCGAACGCGTCGGCCACGTCTCCCTGCAAGCCGTCTACGAGGCCCTGCACGCCCTCACGGCGGCGGGCCTCGTCCGCCGCATCGAACCGGCCGGCAGCCCGGCCCGCTACGAAGGCCGGGTCGGGGACAACCACCACCACATCGTCTGCCGGTCCTGCGGGGCCGTGGCCGACGTCGACTGTGCCGTCGGCCACGCGCCGTGCCTGAGCGCGTCCGAGGAGCACGGCTTCGTCATCGACGAGGCCGAGGTCATCTACTGGGGCCTGTGCCCCGCCTGTTCCACCGACATCAGTATCTGAGCAAACGTGATCTCCACAGTCCGGAAGGATGCCCATGTCCGAGAACCATGACGCGATCGTCACAGACCCGCAGCCGGAGGGCGAAGGCGGCTGCCCGGTCGCGCACACGCGCGCACCGCACCCGACTCAGGGTGGTGGCAACCGTCAGTGGTGGCCGGAGCGGCTCAACCTGAAGATCCTGGCCAAGAACCCCGCCGTGGCCAACCCCCTCGGCGGGGACTTCGACTACGCCGCGGCGTTCAAGAGCCTGGACCTCGCGGCCGTGAAGCGGGACATCGCCGAGGTGCTCACCACCTCGCAGGACTGGTGGCCGGCCGACTTCGGCCACTACGGCCCGTTCATCATCCGGATGGCCTGGCACAGCGCGGGCACGTACCGCATCAGCGACGGCCGCGGCGGCGCCGGAGCGGGCCAGCAGCGCTTCGCCCCGCTCAACAGCTGGCCGGACAACGCGAACCTGGACAAGGCCCGCCGCCTGCTGTGGCCGGTCAAGAAGAAGTACGGCAAGAAGCTCTCCTGGGCCGACCTGCTCGTCCTGTCCGGCAACGTGGCCCTGGAGACGATGGGCTTCAAGACCTTCGGCTTCGCCGGCGGCCGCGAGGACGTCTGGGAGGCCGAGGAGGACGTCTACTGGGGTCCCGAGACCACCTGGCTCGGCGACGAGCGCTACACCGGTGACCGCGAGCTGGAAAACCCGCTCGGTGCCGTTCAGATGGGCCTCATCTACGTCAACCCCGAGGGCCCCAACGGCAACCCCGATCCGATCGCCGCCGCCCGCGACATCCGCGAGACGTTCCGCCGGATGGCGATGAACGACGAGGAGACGGCGGCCCTGATCGTCGGCGGCCACACCTTCGGCAAGACCCACGGCGCGGGCCCGTCCGACAACGTCGGCGACGACCCCGAGTCCGCCTCCATCGAGCAGCAGGGCCTGGGCTGGAAGAGCAGCTTCGGCACCGGCAAGGGCGGCGACACCATCACCAGCGGCCTTGAGGGCATCTGGACCAACACCCCGATCACCTGGGACAACAGCTTCCTGGAGATCCTTTACGGCTACGAGTGGGAGCTGTTCCAGAGCCCCGCGGGCGCCAACCAGTGGCGGCCGAAGGACGGTGCGGGCGCCGGCACCGTGCCCGACGCGCACGACCCGTCGAAGACGCACGCCCCGACGATGCTGACCACCGACCTGTCGATGCGCTACGACCCGATCTACGAGCAGATCACCCGGCGCTGGCTGGAGCACCCCGACGAGCTCGCGGACGCCTTCGCCAAGGCGTGGTACAAGCTGACCCACCGCGACATGGGCCCGGTCGAGCGCTACCTCGGCCCCGAGGTGCCGGCCGAGGTCCTGCTGTGGCAGGACCCGCTGCCCAAGGCGACGTATGCGACCATCGACGCCGCCGACGTCGCCGCGCTCAAGGGCCAGATCCTGGCCTCGGGCCTGACGGTGTCGCAGCTCGTCTCCACGGCGTGGGCGTCGGCCTCCTCCTTCCGCGGCAGCGACAAGCGCGGCGGCGCCAACGGCGCCCGCATCCGCCTGCAGCCGCAGAGCTCGTGGGAGGTCAACGAGCCCGACCGCCTCGCGGCCGTGCTCGGCACGCTCGAAGGCATCCAGCAGTCCTTCAACGGCGCGCAGACCGGTGGCAAGCAGGTCTCGCTGGCCGACCTGATCGTGCTGGCCGGTGTCGCGGGCGTCGAGAAGGCCGCCAAGGACGCCGGCTACGAGATCGAGGTGCCCTTCCGTCCCGGCCGCGTGGACGCCACTCAGGAGCAGACGGACGTCGAGTCGTTCGCCGCCCTTGAGCCGGCCGCCGACGGCTTCCGCAACTACCTGGGCAAGGGCAACCGGCTGCCGGCCGAATACCTGCTGCTCGACCGGGCCAACCTGCTGACCCTCAGCGCCCCGGAGCTCACCGTCCTCATCGGCGGCCTGCGCGTCCTGGGCGCCAACTACCAGGGCTCGCAGCACGGCGTCCTCACCGAGACGCCCGGCGTCCTGACCAACGACTTCTTCGTCAACCTGCTCGACCTGGGCACGGAGTGGTCGGCCGTCGGGGGCGACGACAACACGTTCGAGGCCCGCGACGCCGCCACCGGCCAGGTCAAGTGGACCGGCACCCGCTCCGACCTCGTCTTCGGCTCCAACTCGGAGCTGCGGGCGCTGGCTGAGGTCTATGCGAGTGATGACGCCAAGGAGAAGTTCGTCACGGACTTCGTCGCGGCTTGGGACAAGGTCATGAACCTCGACCGGTTCGACATCGCCTGATCGTCCCCGCTTCGACTCGGGCCGGCCCGCTTGGGCCGGCCCGTTGTCGTGGGCGGGGACTGGCTTGTTCGGCGGGTTACCTGATCGCCTTCAGGTTGGCTCGCACCGTTTTCGTCGTAGGGTGCTCCATGCCCAGTCCCCGCCCGCGGTCGGCGAATGTGGTCTCGTACAGGGGACGGCGCGGTCCAGGTCTCCTGCCGTCTGGTAGACGTTGGCGAGGTTGTTGCGTGAGGCCAGGGTGTCGGGATGGTCGGTGCCCAGCACCCGCTCATCGGCCGTACGGGCGCGGGTGAGCACGCCGATCGCGCTGCTGATGGTGCCTGTCGGTGCGGGCCTTCGGCGTCGGGGGTGCGGGCCACGGCTTGGACCAGCCGGTGCACGGTGATCGTCGTGCCGTCGAGGGTGATCACGTTGTAGGCGGCCACGCGGTGGCCCGCTCAGCCGGCGCCTCCAACGCCAGGGCCGTGGCCAGTTCCGGTTGCAGGGCGCCGGCCGACGAAAGTGCGCGTGTGCCGGGGAAGGTTCACCAGCTTCGGTGGTGCGGCCCCCTCGGCCACCGGTCGCGCAGCTGCCTCGGGCAGCACCGTCGTCGTGGGTCGCCTGCAGTCGGCGGGGGCATGCTCATCATTCGTTGATGGTCTGGTCACGGCCGGCCTGATACACGCGGCCTGACCCCGACGCCTCCGCCCGCATCTGTACGTTCGTCGCGTGGTCACCGGTGGAGGCGATCCCGCTGTTGTCACCGCTGATCGCGATCGACCTCGGCCTGGAGGCGGAGGCCGACGTGCTGAACGTCGCCACCAGCACGCGCAACTCGGCCTCGGCGGCGGGATCGTCCTCCAACAGGTCGCTCAGCCGTATCCGCCACACCGCCTCCTGCTCGGCGCGTACCTGCTCCGGCTCCGCGCCGGTCCTGCCGGCGAGCTCATGCCGCGAGCGCTCCAGCCGCCGCACTGCGACCTCCTGCCGCTCAGGCCGGCCTCGGCTCAGCAGCCGGGTGAAACCCTGCTCGGCCGACTCCCACGCATCGGTGGTCATCGCCGACACCAGCGCCGTACCACCAGCCGCGGCCAACGCCGTTAACGCCTCACCCGACATCTCAGCCCCCTCCCTGGGCATCATGTCCGGTAATCGGGATGAACACGATCCGCATTACCGTTCACAAATCGGCGAGGAAGTCCAGGGCGATGGCCCAGGCGCGTCCGGCGGCCTCGGCGTCGTAGTCGGGCAGGTCGGGGTCGGTGAACAGGTGGCCGACGCCGGGGTAGCGGAAGACCTCCACGTCGGCCCGCGCCTGGCGCATCCGCAGGTACCAGGCGTTCAGCCAGTCGACCGGCTCGTAGGTGTCGGGGTCGGCGACGTGCAGTTGCACGGGCAGGTCGTCGGCGGACACGCCTTCGGCCATGTCGGACGTGCCGTGCAGCAGCAGCAGGCCGCGCGACTGCTCGTCGCCCAGGGCGAGGTTCTGCGCGATGGCCGCGCCGAGCGAGAAGCCCGCGTAGACCAGCCCGTCGGCCGACAGCGGGGCCGCCGCGGCCACGGCCCGCTTCAGCAGCTCGTCGCGGCCGATCTCGTCCTTGATCGCGATGCCCTCCTCGGGCGTGTCGACGACCCGGCCGTCGTACAGGTCGGGGACGTGCACGGTGTGACCGGCCGCCCGCAGCCGGTCGGCCGCCTGGTGGACGGCGGGCCGCAGGCCGTACATCGAGTGCAAGAGGAGAATCCGCGCCATGCGCGCAGCTTAGCCAGCCCCAGCCCGGCACCGGTCGTCCGCCCCGCGCGAGCCGCCGGAACAGTCCTGAGCCGGGCGAGGACGATGAGCGCTCACGTCGGCGCGGTCAGGCGACCTTGGCGGAGGCGGCCTTCCAGGTGTTGCAGGCGCCCGGCTTGCCGCTCTTGTAGCCGGTCTCCAGCCAGTGGAGGCGGTTGGCGGGCTTGCCGTGGAACTTGTGCTTCCAGATGTCCGGCACCTTGGTGACCGGCTTCCAGTCCTTGACCCGGCGCCCCAGCGCCTTCGCCGACACGCCGTGGAAGCAGTCGATCTGCAGGTAGTAGCGGCGGTTGTGCTCGTGCATGACGGTTTCCGACGCGTCGTTCGGCAGCGCCCACCAGGCCGAGCCGATGCCGGTCTGCCCGGTCACGACCCCGCTCCAGGTGGCGGCGACGGAGGTGAACACCGCGAAGTCGTTCTTGGCCCTGATCCAGTCGTCGGCCACCCTGACGCGGATCTCCCTGAAGCAGATCTCGGAGTACGAACGGGAGAGGCGCACGCCGGTGGAGCAGGACTCCTTGTCGTCCTCGTTCTTGAACGTCACCTTCACGGGCTGGAAGTCCTTGATGGCCGGCTTCCACGCCTTGTTCAGGCAGTCGACGAGCTTGGTGACGTACTTCTTGGTGGATGCCCTGCTTGTCCCCTTGGCGAGCTTGCAGGCGGCCTTGGGGGCTTTGGCCTTGTAGAGGTCGTTGTGGGTCAGCTCGGGAGCGCCCTTGACCGGCTCCGCGGTGGCCGGGACGGAGACGAGTGCCAGGCCCACTGCGGTGCCGGCTAATAAACGAATGATCATAAAGGTGGATCTTAAGCCCGGTGCCGAGGGTCATCCGTCGGCCTGGGCCTGGATCTTGTGTTGGTCTTGTGGACGGGAGGCGTCTCGGGACGCTCAGGCCGGTGGGTTCACCGCCGCCAGGCGGGCGCTGTTGGTCAGGGCCGTGATGGCGGTGATCCGGTCGCCGGTGACGGCGAAGTACAGGATCGACAGCGGGGTGCCGTCAGCGCGCCAGGACATGAACCCCGGCAGGCCGTCCACCAGCACGTCCCGCATCCGTGCGGCCGCGCCGGAGAACAGCCGCGCCCGGCCGGCGACCTCGGTCGCCCCGAGCACGACGACCTCGCCACCCGGGGTGTCGACGGTCAGCTTCACGTCGGGGTCGAGCACGCGCAGCAGCCCCTCGAAGTCACCGTCCCGCGCGGCCGCGCGGAAGGCCCGCACCACCTGCCGCTGCTCCCGCCCGGGGACGAGCTCGCCCTCCGTCGCCCGCACCTTCCTGCGGGCCCGGCTGGCCAGCATCTTGGCCGCGTCGGCCGACCTGCCGAGGATCCGGCCGATCTCGTCGAACGGCACCGCGAACAGGTCGTGCAGGACGAACGCCAGCCGCTCGCCCGGCGTGAGCGACTCCAGGACGACGAGCAGCGCCAGCCCGACCGAGTCCGCCAGCACCGCCTCGTCCTCCGGCTCCCTCTCCTCGTCGAGGACGACGACGCCGGGCAGCCGGTCACCGTACGACGCCTCGGGGTGGGTCTTCCGCGAGCGCAGGACGTCGAGGCTGATCCGGCCGACCACCGTGGTCAGCCAGCCGGCCAGGTTGTGGACGGCCGCCGCGTCCTGGCGGGAGAGCCGCAGCCAGGCCTCCTGGACCACGTCCTCGGCGTCGGCGTGCGAGCCCAGCATGCGGAAGGCGACCGCGCGCAGCCGTTCGCGCTGCGCCTCGAACGCCTCGGTCACCGGGTCTGCCTGGCTGTGGTCGGACATGTCGTTACCTTCCTCGAAACCGCTCCGTCATAGGTGATGACGGGCCAGGACCGGCCCGGGTAACCGGAACGAAGGAGCGACAACGATGCAAGCACGGATGCAGAGCCCGGCCGACGCCGACGTCATGGCGGCCGTCAAGGGGCTCTACAAGGCTATGTACTCGGGCGGGGTGGACCCGCGCGTGCTGGAGCTGGTCCATCTGCGGGCCAGCCAGATCAACGGCTGCTCCGCCTGCGTCTTCGCCGGGATCGACTCGGCCAGGAAGCACGGGGAGAGCGACGAACGGCTGCACAGCGTGGCCGCGTGGCGCGAGACGCCCTTCTTCACGGAGGCGGAGCGGGCCGCGCTCGCGCTGACGGAGGCGGCCACCCGGATCCAGGACGGGGCGCCGGGGGTGACCGACGAGATCTGGGCCGCCGCGGCCGAGCACTTCGACGAGCGGCAGTTGTCGGCTGTCATTCTGGACATCGCGCTGACCAACTTCTTCAACCGGATCAACCACACGATCAGGGAGCAGGCCGGCAAGACCTGGTGACCCGGCCGGGCCTTGGTGGGCTTGCGGGGGCGGTGTCCCAAATGCGATGGCTGTCGTCGGTACGGTGCCGCTGTTGCGGGGATGGCGGGGGTTATGGCTGGCACGTGCGGTGGGTAGTGTGTGGGGCTGTGACGACGTTCAGGATCAGTGAGGCCGCGGCGTTGCTCGGCGTCAGCTCCGACACGGTCCGCCGCTGGGTTGACGCGGGCCGCCTGGGGGCCGAGCGGGACGAGCACGGTCACCGGCGGGTGAAGGGGGCCGACCTGGCCGCTTTCGCCCGCGCGCAGGTGGGGGCCGATGCCGACGGCGGCCGTTCGTCGGCGCGTAACCGGTTCCGGGGGATCGTCACCGAGGTGATCCGCGACGCGGTGATGGCCCAGGTGGAGATCGCCGCCGGGCCGTTCCGGGTGGTGTCGCTGATGAGCCGCCAGGCCGCCGACGAGCTGGGGCTGGAGCCCGGCGTGGTGGCGGTCGCCGTGATCAAGTCCACCAACGTCGTCGTGGAGGTTCCCGGGCGCGATCGTGTGGCCGGGCAGGTGTGAGGAGGCGGTTCGTGGGTTGCGAAGTCCGCTGATGAGCAGCCCCACACCGGAATCTGACGCCGGTCCCGGTGGCGGCCTCCGCCACGGCTCCGGTGACGGACGCC
Source organism: Nonomuraea maheshkhaliensis (assembly GCF_039529435.1). Lineage (NCBI taxonomy): Bacteria > Bacillati > Actinomycetota > Actinomycetes > Streptosporangiales > Streptosporangiaceae > Nonomuraea > Nonomuraea maheshkhaliensis. The sequence continues at coordinate 75,252 of NZ_BAAAMU010000031.1, read as the reverse complement.
GTCATGGACGCCGGGACGGGGCCGCTCGGCGTTCGGAGTCAGGGCGTGGGGTCTCCGGGCGGTTGCCGTGGGTGCTGGTGGTGCCTGCCGTGCTGGGGCTGGTCTTTCTGGTGCTGCCGCTGGCGGGGCTGCTGGTGCGGGCTCCCTGGTCGACGTTGCTGGAACGGCTGGCCGAGCCGCAGGTGCTGGAGGCGTTGCGGTTGTCGCTGGTCACCGCGACCGTCGCCACCGTCCTGTGCCTGGTGCTGGGGGTGCCGCTGGCGTGGTTGCTGGCCCGGGTGGAGTTTCCCGGGCGGCGGGTGGTGCGGGCTCTGGTGACCGTGCCGCTGGTGCTGCCGCCGGTGGTCGGGGGTGTCGCGTTGCTGCTGGTATTGGGGCGGCGCGGGTTGGTCGGGCAGTGGCTGGAGGCCGGTTTCGGGGTCACGCTGCCGTTCACCACGGCAGGGGTGGTCGTGGCGGAGGCGTTCGTGGCGATGCCGTTCCTGGTGATCAGCGTGGAGGGTGCCTTGCGTGCCGCCGACAGGCGGTTCGAGGAGGCCGCCGCGACGCTGGGGGCCTCGCGGTGGACGGTGTTCCGGCGGGTGACGCTGCCCATGGTCATGCCGGGTGTCGTCGCGGGGGCGGTGTTGTGCTGGGCGCGGGCGCTGGGCGAGTTCGGGGCGACGATCACTTTCGCCGGCAATTTTCCCGGTACGACCCGGACGATGCCGCTGGCCGTCTACCTGGCGCTGGAGACCGAGCCGGAGGCGGCCATCGTGCTCAGCCTGGTGCTGCTGGCCGTGTCGGTGGTCATCCTGGCCAGCCTGCGCGACCGGTGGGTGAGTGCGCCATGACCGGCTTGTGTGGTCGGTGGGTGAGCGCGCCGCGGCCGGGCTGCGCGACGAATGGGTGAGCGCGTTGCGGGAAACCTGCGCGATCAGGGAGGTGAGGGCGCTGTGAGCCTTGAGGCTCGGCTCGTGGTCGAGCGGGCCGCCTTCACGCTCGATCTGACGCTGGACGTACGGCCGGGCGAGGTAGTGGCGCTGCTGGGCCCCAACGGTGCGGGCAAGACCACCGCTCTGCGTGGCCTGGCGGGGCTGACCCGGTTGTCCGGTGGGCACATCACCCTGCGCGGCAGGCCGTTGCACACCCTGCCCGCCGAGAGCCGGCCGATCGGCATGGTCTTCCAGGACTACCTGCTGTTCCCGCACCTGTCCGCGCTGGACAACGTCGCGTTCGGTCTCCGCTGCCAGGGGAGGCCCAAGGCCGATGCCAGGGCCGCCGCCGCTGTGCTGCTGGAGCGGGTCGGGCTGGGGGATCGGGCGGCGGCCAGGCCGCGGGAGTTGTCCGGCGGGCAGGCCCAGCGGGTCGCGCTCGCCCGCGCGCTCGCCGTACAGCCCGAACTGCTGCTCCTGGACGAGCCCCTGGCGGCGCTCGACGCGCACACCCGGCTGGAGATCCGGTCCCAGTTGCGGCGTCATCTGGCCGACTTCGACGGCGTCACCGTGCTGGTCACCCACGATCCGCTGGACGCGATGGTGCTGGCCGACCGGCTGATCGTCATCGAGCACGGCGCCGTCGTCCAGCAGGGCGCCCCGGCCGAGGTGGCCAGGCGGCCCCGTACCGACTACGTGGCCCGGCTCGTCGGGCTCAATCTGTATCGCGGCGTGGCCGGCGGGGGCCGGGTCGAGGTGGGGGAGTTGCCGCTGCACACCGCCGAACCCCCGATCGACGGGGCGGCGTTCGTCGCCTTTCCTCCCGCCGCCGTGGCGCTGTACCGGACCCGCCCGGACGGCAGCCCGCGCAACCTGTGGCAGGCCCGCATCGGAGGGATCGAACGGCACGGCGACAACGTCCGCGTCCACCTGGACGGTCCGATCGCCGCCTTCGCCGACATCACGCCCGCCGCGCTCGCCGACCTCGACCTGACCCCCGGCCAGCGGATCTGGGCCTCGGTCAAGGCCACGGAAACCCACGCCTACCCGGCCTGAGCCGCCGAGGGTGCCGGGGGCCGAGGTGGTGGCGACCGGCCGCAGTCCGTTGGGCCGCGGCCGAGCCGGAGGGACGAAAGCGGCAACCGGCCGCAGAGCGGTCAGGCGGCGACGGCGGCGCGGAAGGTGGCCAGGGCCTCGGGGCCGAAGTAGGCGCCGTAGCTGGTCGTCGTGTTGCGCAGGGCGTGGGCGGAGACCACGTAGCCGGTGCCGGTGGTCCGGTTGAACTCCTGGAACCAGGGCCCGCCGCTGGAGCCGCCGCCCATGTCGCAGAGCATGGCGTACTTCATGCCGTACGAGGGGTCGACGGACCCGCCGCTGCAGTACTGCAGGGTCTTGCCGCCGTTGCCGTTGCTCGGGTAGCCGAACAGGGTGTTGGACGTGCCCTCGGTGGTCACGTTGAACCTGATGCCCTGCCCGCCCACGGTCTGCACCGGGGTCTTGCTCTTCACCTTGTTGACGACGAGCATGCCGAAGTCGAGCGGCGGCTGGTGGGCGTTGTCCTTGTAGTAGCCGGACCAGATGTACATGGTGCGCGCGGTGAACTTCCCGTACGGCGCCGCCCCGTCCTTGTACGCGGGCACGAAGACCAGGTTGGTGCTCCAGCGTCCCTCGCTGTCGATCATCGCGTGCGCGACGGTCACGATGACGTCCCCGTCGGCGCTGTTCACCACTGTGCCGGAGGCCACGAAGTTCTTGCCGTTGCCGCCCGTGCCGAACACCTTGCCGGCCGTCTTGGCGATGAGGCCGCCGCCCTTCCACGTCTGCTGGGCGGCCGCCTTGGCGACGAAGGGGAAGCCGTTCGTGGGCTTGGGCCCCGGGCGCGGGCCGGCGACGGGCGCGAACTCCACGGGCGCGCCGGCCGCGGCCGAGGTCGTGGCGCGGCTGGTCGCCGCCTTGGCCGGGCCGGCCGGGGCGGCCAGCGGCTGGGCGGCGCGCATGCGCTCAGGCGTCCAGTAGTCGTCACCCGCGGCGAAGGTGGTCGCGAGCCGATGCTCGACGGGTCCGTCCTTGGTGGGCGCGGCCAGAGCGGCGGGCGCGGCCAGGGCCATGGGTGCGGCAAAGGCGGTGGGTGCGGCGACGGCGCCGGACCCGAGCAGCATGGTGATCGACCCGGCAACGGCCAGGATACGCATGGGGCCTCCGTGACAAATGTGGTTACGGAGAATTACCACACATGTCGGCTATGACGGGAATCAGAGATCTGACCAGGGCCGAATGCGCAGGTGGGAGACGGCAAAGGCTAGGGGCGGTCGGCGCAGAGGGTGAGTGGCGGGTGGCGGTACACGATGGCGCGCGGCAGCACGTCAGGGGTCTTGGTCCAGTTCGGTACGTCCTTGCCGCAGACCGAGGCGTCGGCGGTGCCGTCCGACACCTTGGTGACCCGGTAGGTCGCGGAGGGGCCGCAGCTCACCTTCGACGCCCGGCCGGTCGGGAAGCCGATCTCCTGGTAGAAGCAGTCGCCCTCCTGCGCGTTCAGTGTCAGGCACAGGCGGGTGCGTGACCGGCGGGTGCCGATCTCCAGGTATCCGTTGGTGCTGTCGCCGCATTGGTCGTCCTTCTCGATCATCTTGTACGCGGCCCGCGGGCTCGTGCACGGGACGATGCGGAAGTCGTCCCGGACGGTCTTGCCGCCCTTGCCCTGCGCTTCGAGGCAGGAGCCGACCGTGGCCCGGCTCGGATCGTCCTCGGCGGCGCAGCCGGCCGTCACGGTGAGCAGGAGCGCGCAGGCGAGCCCCATGGTGAGACGAGCGGTGAGACGCGTGATGAGGCCCCTGACGAGGCTGGGGCGGGGGAGTGAGCGGTGGTGTATGGGGCCGGTCATGGCACGGCAGCCTAGTGAGCTCGCCGGACGCTTCCCCTCGTTTACCGAATAGCCGAAATGTCGGGCGTCACTCCGGCCACGGCGAGTCGAGGATCGTGTCGACGAAGTTCCCCCGCTGAAAGCCGGGCACATACCGTTCGAGCACGTCGGCCTTCACGTTCCCGAACGTGGTCTCCGGCTTGGGCGCGATGCCCTCCGTGAACGCCCGCAGGATCGCCTGCTTGAAGCCGGGCCGAGGATGCAGCGTGGTGACCTCGGCGCGCTGCTCGTCGGTGAGGTCGTAGTAGCCGAGGCCGAGCACGTCGTACTCGACGCCCGCGGTGACCAGGGCGACCTCGGGCTCCATGTACTCGGGGATGCCGGGGGTGGTGTGCAGCGCGATGGCGGTCCACACCCGCCGGACGCTGTCCTCGGGCACGCCGCGCTCACGCAGGAAGCGGCGGGCGGCGTCGGCGCCGTCCACCTCGAAGCGCCGCCCGCTGCCGCGGTGCTCCTCGTTCAGCCCCAGGTCGTGGAACATGGCGCCGAGGTAGAGCAGTTCGGGGTCGAAGCTCAGGTCGCGTTCACGGCCCTGGAGCACGCCCCAGAAGTAGACCCGGCGCGAATGGTGGTAGATCAGGTCACTGGTGGCCTGCCGTACGAAGTCGGTGGCCTCGGCCGCCAGCCTGGTGTCGGGAACGGTCTGCTTGATCCCCATGGCTACCCCCGTCTCACGCCTTCCCGGCGTCCCACGGAAGCCTTTCCCGCCGCCGCGTCCGGGCCGCATGCATGAAACGGTGAAGATCTAACAAAGCCCCTTTTGTACGCCTTCACCCGCCCCCAGGGTCCCGCCGACTTATAGGGATATATTCGGATATAGAGGACAAAACGTCCGTCGTTTGTCTTCGTCCCGGCGGGGAGGAGGTGGTCCGCGAGCCTGTGCCGTGAACGCATGCCCCATCACTTCCGACGCGAGGGAGAAAGCGCCATGCCTGGTAACAAGGGAGTCATCTACGATGGCCCAGGCAAGGTCGAGGTCCACGAGATCGACTATCCCGGATTCGAGCTGAAGGACGGCCCCGGCGTGAATCCGGCCAACGTCGGCCGCAAACTGCCGCACGCCGCCATACTCAAGGCGGTGGCCACCAACATCTGCGGCAGCGACCAGCACATGGTACGCGGGCGCACCACCGCCCCCCAGGGACTCGTCCTCGGTCACGAGATCACCGGGGAGGTCGTGGAGACGGGTCCAGGCGTGGAGTTCATCAAGCAGGGCGACCTCGTGTCGGTCCCGTTCAACATCGCCTGCGGCCGGTGCCGCAACTGCAAGGAGGGCAACACCGGCATCTGCGAGAACGTCAACCCCGACCGGCCCGGCTCGGCGTACGGCTACGTCGACATGGGCGGCTGGGTCGGCGGGCAGGCCGAGTACGTCCTCGTCCCGTACGCCGACTGGAATCTGCTGAAATTCCCCGACAAGGACCAGGCGATGGAGAAGATCCTCGACCTGGCCATGCTCGCGGACATCTTCCCGACCGGCTTCCACGGCTGCGTGACCGCGGGAGTGGGCCCGGGATCCACGGTCTACATCGCCGGCGCCGGACCGGTCGGCCTGGCCGCCGCCGCGTCCGCGCACCTGCTCGGAGCCGCCGTGGTGATCGTCGGCGACCTGAACAAGGAACGCCTGGACCAGGCCCGCAGCTTCGGCTGCGAGACCGTCAACGTGGCTCTGGGCGATCCGAAGGAGCAGATCGCGCAGATCCTCGGCGAGCCCGAGGTGGACTGCGGCGTGGACGCGGTCGGCTTCGAGGCGCGCGGCCACGGCCGCGAGGCGGAGGTGGAGCGCCCCGCCACCGTGCTCAACACGCTCATGGACGTCACCAGGGCGGGCGGCGCGCTCGGCATCCCCGGCCTGTACGTGACGGGAGACCCGGGCGCCTCCGACGAGGCCGCCAAGCACGGGTCGCTGTCCATCCGCATCGGCCTGGGCTGGGCCAAGTCGCACAGCTTCGCCACCGGCCAGTGCCCTGTCATGCGCTACAACCGCCGGCTGATGCAGGCGATCCTGCACGACAAGGTGCAGATCGCCAAGGCGGTCAACGCCACGGCGATCGGGCTGGACGAGGCGCCGCGCGGGTATCACGAGTTCGACGAGGGCGCGGCCCGCAAGTACGTCCTCGACCCGAACGGCATGATCCCCAAGGCGGCCTGACCGGCGCGGCCCCGGAGGCCGCCGCCATCCCCGCGGCCTCCGGGGCCCGCCCTGTCGCTCGCGTACGGGCTACGCCGTGGCGGCCCTGACACCGAGTGCGACGAGCACCACGGCGCTCACCCCTGCCGATCATCCGCCGGGAACGCGCCTCGCGGACGAGGTGCGCCCCTCGGTGCAGGAGCGCCGCCCAGGTGAGCAACCACATCGCCATCAGCGCGGCGTGGACGGTGGCCAGGCCGAGGATCTGCCCGGCGGCGGAAGACCGGGCCCGCCACTACGAACGCCACGCCGCCACCACCACGGACCCACCCGGCTGACCCGGCTCAGGCGTCGGGGCGTCCCGCGAGGGCCACGCCGGCGAGGTGGTCGATGACCTCGCGGGCGTCGGACTCGATCCCGTGGATGAACGTGGACCTGCGCCGCCGCAGCACCGGCAGCCCCAGCGCGTACAGCCCGGGGCTGTCCACCACGCCGCCCTCGTGCCGCAGCCGGCCCTTCTCGTCGACCACGGGCACGTCGAGCCACCCGTAGTCGGGCCGGAACCCCGTCGCCCACACGATCGTGCGGATCTCACCGCCGCGCAGGTCGAGCTGGAGTCGCGCCCGCTCAGGCGCCCGCGTCGGGGCGAAGCGCTCGGGCGGCCCGGCCTCGTCGTCCCGGCCGTGCTCGCGCGCCCACGCGTCGAACGTGTCCAGCAGGCGCTCCATCTTGAGGTCCGCGAGGGAGAACACGTTCCGCAGCCCGCCGGAGAACAGCGCCCGGCCGTCCCGTACGGCGGCCAGGCGGCCCACCAGCTCGACCCCCATCGCGGTGAGCGCGTTGAGATCGAGTGTGGTCCGCTCGGCCGTGCCGATCAGCTGGGGCGAGGGCAGCCGCCTGGCCCGGGTGAGGTCGTCGATCTCGTCGTAGCGCTGGTCCCACACGCCGGAGGCGTCCATCCACCACAGCACGTCGCGCCCCCGGTACGTGCGCGGCAGCCGTACGTGCTCGCCCACCGAGAGCGTCACGGGCCGGCCGGAGCGCCGCAGCTCGGCCGCCAGTTGCACGCCGGTCGCCGACGCCCCGACGACGAGCACGCCGCCGTCGGGGAGCTGCGCGGGACCGCGATAGCCGAACGGCGTCAGCTGCTCGACGGAGGCGGGCACCGCGCCGGCGAACGGTGGCACCACGGGCACGTTGCAGGCCCCGCTGGCGATCACCACCGTCCGGCAGCGGAACTCGCCGCCGCCCGTCGTCACCTGATAGCCGTCGCCGGCCCGCCGCACGGAGGTGACGTCGGCGCCGGTCCTGACGGGCGCCCCCGAGCGGGCGGCGAAGCCCTCGATGAACGCGGTCACCTCCGCCATCGTCATGTAGCCGTCGGGGTCAGGGCCGTCGTAGCGGTGGCCGGGCAGGCGGCTCTGCCAGTTGGGCGTGAGCAGCCGGAAGGAGTCCCAGCGCTCGCGCCGCCACGAGTTCGCCACCTGGCCGCGTTCGAGCACGACGTGGTCGATCGAGCGCCGGGTGAGGAAGTGGCTCGCGGCCAGTCCCGCGTGCCCGGCGCCGATGACGACGGTGGTGACGGACTCGATGGCGCTGCTCCTCAGACTGCTCAGTACTGCTCAGGGGGAAAGAGTGGTTCAGGCGACTTCGACGGTGACGTCCGTCGGGTTCGTGAGCGCGTCGAACACGGCCGACCGCTTCTGCGACTGCGCCACCAGCGCCTCGATGTCCTGCCTGGACGCGTCCGCGTCGATGGTGAAGGTCACCTTGATGTCGTTGAACCCGTTGCGCACGTCGCTGTCGACGCCGAGGATGCCGCGGATGTCGTGCTTGCCTTCGAGCGCCGCCTCGACCGAGCGGAGCTGGATGCCGCGGTTCTGCGCGACGGAGGCCACGCCCGCCGTCAGGCAGCTCGCCAGGCCGATGAGGAGGTATTCGATCGGCGTGATGCCGTTGTCCTGGGCCGCGAAGACCTCGGGGTGGTCGGCGTCGAAGACCGCCTCGTTCTTGTGCTCCTGCTCCTGCCCGAGGCCGAAGAACTCCTTGACCCGCGTCGTGCTGTGGACACCGTCCTGCCATTTCGAGGAGGCCCGCCAGACGAACTGGGCGGCCTCGGGGGCGCCCTTCAGCGCCTCGCGCGCGTCCAGCAGTGCCTGTACGTTGACTCCGTTGGCGACCGTGGTCATGTCCCGCCCCTTCGCCTGAGATCCTACTTTCCCGGTAGGTATTTGACCATATACTGCCCGTGGCGGGCTACCATAGCCCCATGTCGCAGCCAGCCACTACGCTCGCGGCCGGCTCCGTCGGCACGGTGGAGACGCGCCATCTCGATCTGCCCGAGCCGGTGCGCCTCGACTGCGGCCGGGAGCTGCATCCGGTCCGCGTCGCGTACGAGACCTACGGCGTCCTGTCCCCACGGCGCGACAACGTCATCCTGGTCTGCCACGCGCTCAGCGGCGACGCCCACGCGGCCGGTTTCGCGAAGGCGCCGCCCGAGGAGGGCACGCGCGACGGCTTCGGCGCCGAGGAGCGCGACGGCGCGGCCGGCAAGGGGCTCGGCTGGTGGGACGGCATGATCGGCCCCGGCAAGGCGTTCGACACCGACCGCTACTTCGTCGTCTCCACCAACCTGCTCGGCGGCTGCCGGGGCACCACGGGGCCCTCGTCGATCGATCCGGCGACGGGCCGGCCGTACGGCGCGGACTTCCCGGTGATCACGGTCGCGGACATGGTCCGCACCGAGCGCGCGTTCCTCGACGCCCTCGGCATCGAGCGGCTCGCGGCGGTGGCCGGGGGCTCGCTCGGCGGGATGCAGGCGCTGGAGTGGGCGGTCCAGTTCCCCGACCAGGTCGACGCGATCATCCCGATCGCCAGCACCCACGCGCTGCACCCGCAGGGAGTGGCCTGGAACGCCATCGCCCGCGACGCCATCATGCGCGACCCGGCCTGGCAGGGCGGGCGTTACCACGGCACCGGCAGCGCGCCCGACGCCGGCATGGGCCTGGCGCGGATGGTCGGCCATATCACCTATCTGTCCGCGCAAGGGCTGAAAGAGAAGTTCGGCCGGCGGCTGCAGTTCGCCGACGACGTCCGCTACACGATCACCGAGCCCGAGTTCGAGGTGGAGAGCTACCTGCGTCACCAGGCCGACTCGTTCGTCAAGCGCTTCGACGCCAACACCTACCTCTACACCTCGCGCGCCCTGACCTACTTCGACCTCGCCCGTCAGCACGGCGGCGGATCGCTCGCGCGGGCGCTCGAAGGCGTCAAGGCGCGGACCCTGCTGATCGCGTTCAGCTCCGACTGGCTCTACCCGCCGTCCGCGTCGGGCGAGATCGCCGAGGCGCTCGGCGGGCTGGGCAAGCCGGTCGAGTTCCAGGTGATCGAGGCGCCGTACGGTCACGACTGTTTCCTGCTGGAAGAGGCGCGGCAGACGCCCATCATCAAGGAGTTCCTGGCCCGGGGCGGGTCCAGGTGAGATCGAGGAAGAGACGTTCGTGACCGACAAGCCCTCCCGTCAGGAACAGGCCCGCGCGTTCGGGTTCGAGACCCGCCAGCTGCACGCCGGGCAGCGGCCCGACCCCAACACCGGCGCCCGCGCGGTGCCGATCTTCCAGACGACCAGCTACGTCTTCGAGGACCCAGAGTCCGCGGCGGCCTACTTCAACCTCCAGGAATACGGCAACACCTACTCGCGGATCATGAACCCGACCGTGGCGGTGTTCGAGGAGCGCGTGGCCAACCTCGAAGGCGGCGCGGGCGCGGTGGCCTTCGCCAGCGGCATCGCCGCGCAGGCGGCCGCGCTCTTCACCCTGCTGGAGCCAGGCGACCACGTCGTCTCCTCCTCGGCTCTCTACGGCGGCACCGTCAACCAGCTCAAGCATCTGCTGCGCAAGATGAACGTGGAGCTGACCTGGGTCGATCCCGACGACCCCGAGGCGTGGCGGCAGGCGGTCCGGCCGAACACCAAGGCGTTCTTCGGCGAGACGATCGGCAACCCGGGCGGCAACGTGCTCGACATCGAGACCGTGGCGGCCGTCGCGCACGAGCACGAGCTGCCGCTGATCGTGGACAACACGTTCGCGACCCCGTACCTGTGCCGCCCGATCGAGTGGGGCGCCGACATCGTGATCCACTCGGCGACCAAGTTCATCGGCGGCCACGGCACCAGCATCGGCGGCGTGGTCGTCGAGGCCGGCACGTTCGACTGGTCCAACGGGCGCTTCCCCGTGGTCGCGGACCCGTCGCCCGCCTATCACGGGCTGCGCTTCCATGAGACCTTCGGCACGTACGGCTACCTGATGAAGCTGCGCGCCGAGACCCTGCGCGACCTGGGCGCGGCGCTCTCGCCGTTCAACGCCTTCCTGTTCCTGCAAGGGCTGGAGACGCTGTCGTTGCGGATGGACCGGCACGTCGAGAACGCGCGCACGGTGGCGGCGTTCCTGGAGGAGCACGAGCTGGCCTCGAACGTCACCTATCCCGGCCTGCCGGGCAGCAGGCACAAGGCGCTGGTGGAGAAGTACCTGCCGCTCGGCGCGGGCGCGGTGTTCTCCTTCGACTGCGCCGGCGGCCGGGCCGGCGGCCAGGGCCTCATCGGCGGCCTGACCATCTGGTCGCACCTGGCCAACGTCGGCGACGCCAAGAGCCTGGTCATCCATCCCGCCAGCACCACGCACCGCCAGCTCGGCGACGACGAGCTGCGCGCGGCCGGCGTCGGACCGGGTACGGTGCGGCTGTCGGTGGGCACCGAGTCCGTCGAGGACCTCATCTGGGATCTTGAACAGGGTTTCGCCCGCGTCGCCGCGACGATCGAGAAGAAGGTGGAGACGGCATGACCGATCTCGCTCGCTACCAGGACCCGCTGACGATCCAGCGCGTGCTCCACTCCACCAGGACGGTCGCGATCGTCGGCCTGTCGGGCAACGAGCTGCGGGCCAGCTACTTCGTCGGCTACTACCTCAAGCGGCACGGCTACCGGGTGATCCCGGTGAACCCCCGCGAGAAGGAGATCCTGGGCGAGACCAGCTATCCGAGCCTGCTCGACGTGCCCGAGCCGGTGGACCTGGTGAACGTCTTCCGCGCGCCGGACGCGCTGCCCGGCATCGCCCGCGACGCCGTGGCGATCAAGGCGGGCGCCCTGTGGTGCCAGTTCGGCGTGATCAACGAGGAGGGCGCGCGGATCGCCGAGGACGGCGGCGTGACGGTGGTCATGGACCGCTGCATCAAGGTCGAGCACGCCCGTTACGTGGGCCGGATGCACTGGCTCGGCTTCAACACCCAGCGCATCACGTCCGTCCGCGCGGGGCTGCAGTAACGGGGACGGCGGCAAGCGGCAGGCGCAGGACGAACCGGGCGCCGGCGGTGCTGTCCTCGACCCGGAGAGTGCCGCCGTGCGCCTGGGCGATCTTCCTGGCCATCACCAGCCCGAGCCCGGTGCCGCCGGTGTTCCTGTCGCGGGCGGTGTCCAGGCGGGCGAAGCGCTGGAAGACGAGCTCGCGCTTGTCCGGCTCGATGCCGGGCCCGTCGTCGATCACCTCCAGCAGTGCCACGCCCAGCGGGAAGCGCTTGGCGTCGCGCCCGGACGCCGGCTCGTGCGAGACGCGGACGGTGACGGTGCCGGCGGCGTGCCGTTCGGCGTTGTCGAGCAGGTTGGTGAGCAGGCGGGAGAGCTGCGAAGGATCGCCGGTCACCACCACGCCGCGCTGCAGCGCGCAGTCGAACGCCTTGCGCCGGCCGGACACGTCCCGGCACTTCGCGCTCACCAGCGTGGCCAGGTCGACCGGCTCGCCGTCGACCGGCTGCTCCGCCTCCAGCCGGGCGATGGCCAGCAGGTCGCCGACGATCGTCTCGATCCGGTTCACGCTGACCAGCACGGCCTCGCCCAGTTTCCGCACGGTGGTCTCCTCGGGCGCGAGCAGGGCGTCCTCGACCTCGGCGCGGATCGCCGTGATGGGGGTGCGCAGCTCGTGCGAGGCGTTCGAGGTGAAGTTGCGCTGCTGCGTCATCGCGGCGTGCAGGCGGGCCAGAGTCCGGTTCACGCTCTCGGCCAGATCGTGGATCTCGTCGTGGGTCGGCGGCAGGGGCACCCGGCGCTGTGGAGAGCTCTCGCTGATCGTGTCGAGCTCCGCGCGGATGGTGTTCACCGGTCTGATCGCGGTGGTGACGATCCGATGGCCGAGGGCCGTGATCGCCGCGGCCATCAGCGCGGCGGCGCCGAACACGGTCGCCGACAGCCACGGGGCGACGTAGAGCGGAATCGTGTGACCGGAGCTGTAGACGACCCAGTCCTGTCCCGCCCGGTAGGCCGACTGCGCGACCACGAGCCTGCAGTCGCCGTCGGGGAACACGCCGCCGCAGACGACGCTGCTGGACATGGCCTTGGGCAGGGGCGTGAAGTCGGCCATCGGCGGCTGACCGCGCAGCCCCGGGGTCGAGGCGACGACCTTGCCCGTGGCGTCGACGACCTGCAGATCGCGGCCGTCCTCCTCGATCATGTGGGGGTGGACGCCGTCGTGCTCGATCTCGTGCGCCACCCGGCCGCCGTCCACGGCGATCTCGTTGATGTGGTCCTGCGTCACGTACTTGTGGATGGCGAGCATCACCGAGACGGCCAGCAGTGCCGACAGCAGCGTCGCCACCGCGCCCGCGAACACCGTGATACGCGTGATGATCGACCAGTCTCGCCCAGCCCTCATGCGCCCAGTCGAGCACACGGGCCGTAGCGGGAGGTGCAGGCCGGGCCCCGGCGACGGCATGAAGCGCGTCAATACCTCGCAAAAAGCTGGCATACATGCCATTTCGGTGCAAACCTGGCGGACGGCGTCTCATCCACGACCGATCCGGGCATGCCGTCAGCCGGCGCGCTCGTCCTGGGGGGCCGGTTCCGGCAACGGCAGGCGCAGCACGAACCGCGCTCCGACCGGGTCGTCCGCCACGGTGAGCGACCCGCCGTGGGCCTGGCACGTCTCCCTGCTGATGGCCAGGCCGAGCCCGGTGCCCCCGGGATCCAGGAGCTGCGCCTCCCGCAGCCGGACGAAGGTGTCGAAGACCCGCTCCCGGTCCTCGGGGGCGATGCCCGCGCCGTCGTCGTGCACGCTCACCACGGCCTGCCCGCGGTTCTGCTCGACGGTGACGTCGATGCGCGATCTGGCGTGCCGCCGCGCGTTCGCCAGCAGGTTGGTCAGCACCCGGCAGAGCTGGATCCGCGAGCCCATCACGATCGGGCGCTCCACCACCCGCAGCCGGACCTCGGCGCCGTTGCGGGGGAGCGCGGTCACCTCGAACTCCACCAGCTCGGCGAGGTCGAGCGGCTCGTACGCCGCCGGAAGGGCGCCCTTGACCCTGGTGTAGGCGAGCAGATCGTCGATGATCGCCTCAAGGCGTTCCGTGCTGCGCAACGTGTGCTGCAGGGTCAGGCGGAGGTCGGTGTCTTCCGGATACAGCAGTGCCTCCTCCAGCTGGGTGCGCAGGGCGGCGACCGGGGACCTCAGCTCGTGGGAGGCCATCGAGGCGAACCGGCGCTGCGCCCTCACCGCCTTCTCCAGCCGGTCGAGGTAGATGTTGGAGGTGCGGGCGAACTCGGAGATCTCGTCGTTGCCCGGCGGCTCGGGGACGCGCAGGTTCAGGTCGCTCTCCGCGGCCTTGCGCATCTTCATGCTGATCACCCGTACGGGTTGCAGCGTCCGGCCCACCACCATCCAGGTGCTCCACGCGGCCGTCGCGGAGGCGAAGAGGACCGCGACCACGATGCCGGCCTCCAGGTAGCGCATGGCCAGGGCGGGCGGCTCCATTATGCCCGCGTAGACGTAGTGCGGCTCGCCGCCGAAGAGCGCGCTGGCCGCGCCGTCGTCCAACCGCAGGGCCGTGATCAGCAGGCACCTGTCCCCCTCCCACGGCGGGCACGACTTGCCGTCCAGGAGGCGGTTGTCGGGAGGCGGGCGGACCGTGCTCAGCGGCGGCTTGCCCGCCGCCGCGGCGTTGGACGCCACCACGCGTCCCCTGGAGTCGACGAGCTGGAGGTACTTCGCGCGGGCGGTCGGCATGGGCGAGGGGATGTGACCGGGCCGCATCTCGGTGACCCAGTCCATGATGGTCAGGCGCATGTCCTCGTTGAGGTCGGCCGCGACGGTGTTGCGCACGCCCAGGGAGACCAGCGCGCCGACCACCGTCAGGATCATCAGGAACAGCACTCCCACCACGATGGTGTAGCGCACCCGGATGGAGTTCACGAACGGGCGGCGCCGCCGTCGGAGAGGAGAGCGTAGCCCGGCCATACGCTGACGGTATCCAGGACTTCTGCTCCCTATGCGAATGCTTGTCCTAATATGACCAGTTGCGCAGCCAGGGATTGGCGTTTCCGGACGACGTCATGGCATGGCGTTCGGATCCCGCATACCTCCGGCATACCGCCCCTCCGGGAATGACCATCACAAACCTACGGGAGGGCAACCTTGAAGATCCTGCGCAAGGCGGCCGCCGTCACCACCATGGCCCTCGCCACGACGATCACCGCGGCGGCCACGGGGCCCGCCGTGGCCTCCGCCGACGCCTACCTCGTCGCCCGCTGCTCGAAGGGCGACTACGGCATCGAGATCCGCGTCCGCTACCTGACCACGAGCACGCGGCACGTGTTCGACCAGGTGTCCTGGCGGACCACCGCCAACACCGGGAGCAAGAACTCCGTCCGCTTCTACTTCGTCCAGGACGCCCAGCCGGACATCGTCTTCAAGGCGTTCAGCTTCCAGGGCGGCAGGACGGGCACCAGGACCATCTCGGTGAACCGGCCGAAGCCGCACCAGGTGTACGCGCGGGTCGAAGCCCTCTTCGACACCAGCGCCGCCTCCGACCCGAGTTGCACCACGTACACGCGCGGCATCTGACGAGCAGCGGAACGGGCCGGTCACCTCTGACCGGCCCTATTTGCTGTCGTGCAGGGGGCTCAGCAGCCGAGCGCGTCGGCGAGTTCGCCGAAGCCGGTGACGGCCAGGTCGCTGGTGGCGTCCTCGGCGCGGTCAGGGGCGCCGTGCGGTCCCTTCTCCAGCGGTCGCTCCACGAACGCGGTTCGCAGCCCCGCCGCGCGTGCCCCGTCGAGGTCCCAAGCGTGCGCCGCGGTCATGAGGACCTGGCCAGGCTCCACGTCGAGCAGGCCGGCGGCGGTCAGATAGGGCGCGGGCAACGGCTTGTACGCCCGGGCCAGCTCCGCCGACACGACGCAGTCGAACGGCAGCCCCGAGTGGTGGACCAGGTTGGTCAGCAGCGCGAACCCGCCGTTCGACAGCGCCGCCAGCACGTACCGCCGGCGCAGGCGGGCCAGCCCTGAGGCCGCGTCCGGCCAGGCGGGCAGCCGGTGCCACACGTGGACCAGGCGGCGGCGGGCGGCCTCGTCGAACGCGGCGGCCACGCCGTGGAGCTCCAGCAGGTCGTCCAGCGACTCGCGGTGCAGCGTGTCGAGGTAGGCCCAGTCGCGCTCGCCGCTGTTGACGGTCCGCATCGAGGGGATGTAGCGGCCCCTCCAGTCGTCGGCGAACCGGCCGCCGTCGATCGTGACGCCCTGCTCGGCGGCGATCCGGGAGACCTGCTCGGAGACGCCGCTGTACCAGTCGAAGGTGGTGCCGAAGATGTCGAAGGCGATCACGCGGAGGTCGGCGGGGTCGAAATCGCTCATACAGCCCATCATGCGTCGCCGCCCCGGCAGAGTCGATCACCTCCCCGCGCGTCCTTCCCCTTCTTCCCGCCGGGCTAGCGGCGCGCGAGAGCCGGGCTAGCGGGGTCGTGAAATATCCAGATTCGCGACCGGCGAGAGCTCGCCGGGGTGTTGATGGACGGATCGGGGAGGGTGAGATGCAGTACCTGGTCGCCGCGGTCGTACTGGTCGGTCTGCTGGGCGTGCTGAACCTGCTGCTGACCGTCGGTGTCATCCGGCGGCTGCGCCGGCAGAGCGCGGTGCCGGCGGCGGACACCCTGCCGCCGGGCACGCGGATCCCGCAGTTCGCCACCACGACCACGAGCGGCGAGCCGATCTCCGACGAACTGCTCGGCACGCCCGCGCTGATCGGCTTCTTCTCGCACGGCTGCCGGCCCTGCGAGGACCTGCTGCCGCTCTTCGTGGAGCGGGCGCGCGGCACGTCGGACGCCGTGCTCGCCGTGGTCGTCTCCGCCCCCGGCGAGGACTCCGCGGCCGAGACCGCGCTGCTCGCGGAGGTGGCGCGCGTCGTCACCGAACCGCCCCTGGGGCCGCTCCAGACGGCGTTCGGGGTCAACGCCTTCCCGACCGTGCTCACGGTCGGCGCCGGCGACACGATCGTCACCAGCGGGCACGACCTGCCCGCCGCGGCGGGGGCGTCATGAGGTGGGCGGTGCTGGCAGCGGCGTGCGGGGTCGCGGGGCTTGCCCTCCTGGCCGTACGGCTGCGCAGGACGCACCTGGTGATCCGGGTTCACGGCGCCAGCATGGCGCCCACGCTCACCGACGGGGACCGGCTCCTGTCCCGGCGCACGGATCTGGCGGAGCTGCGCAGCGGGCAGATCGCGGTCGTCCTGAGCCCGCGCCCGACCGGCAGCAAGTACCTGATCAAGCGCGTCGCCGCCGTGCCCGGCGATCCGGTGCCCGAGCAGGTGAGGTGGGTCGTCGCCGACGACGTCGTCCCCGACGGCAGGTTCGTGCTGATCGGTGACAACACCGAGGCCAGCTTCGACTCCCGCGAGCACGGCTACTTCCACGCCGCCGACCTGCACGCCGTCACCGTCAGGAAGCTGGAGAGGCAGCGGCATGGCCGCTGACGGGGCCCGGCTGAGCGCCGCTGCGCATGAGGCGGTCGCCACCGGCTGGAGCGCCGCCGCCGCCCCCATGATCGGGTACGCGGTCACCCTGCTGG
The DNA here is from genome assembly GCF_039529435.1 of Nonomuraea maheshkhaliensis. Classification (NCBI taxonomy): domain Bacteria; kingdom Bacillati; phylum Actinomycetota; class Actinomycetes; order Streptosporangiales; family Streptosporangiaceae; genus Nonomuraea; species Nonomuraea maheshkhaliensis. The sequence goes on along the minus strand of NZ_BAAAMU010000031.1, from coordinate 58,411 downwards.
GCACGGCCGTGGCGCCCGTGGCGGTGGCCTGGCTGACCAAGCTGGTCATCGACGGGCTCACCGGCTCGGCCTCCCTGGCCGGGCTGCTCGGCCTGGCCGCGGGTCTGGCCGGCACCGGCGTCGCCGCCGCGATCCTGCCGCACTGCTCGCGCTACCTCGGCGGCCAGATCGGCCGCGCCATGGCGGCCACCACGACCGACCGGCTCTTCGCGGCCACGGCCCGGTTCCCCGGGCTGCGGCCGTTCGAGGACCCGCGCTTCCTCGACCGGCTGCGCCTGGCCCAGGAGGGCACGTCGCGCGCGGAGGGCATCGTCACCGAGGCGTTCGGCCTGGTCCGCTCCGCTGTCACCGTGATCGGCTTCGTCGGCTCGCTGCTGGTGATCAGTCCCGTCATGACCGTGGTCGTGCTGTGCGCGGCAGGCCCGGCCCTCGTCGCGCAGCTGAAGCTGTCCCGGCGGCGTACGGCGATGATGTGGCAGATCGGCCCGGCGGAGCGGCGGCAGCTCTTCTACAGCACGCTGCTGAGCACGATCGAGGCGGCCAAGGAGATCAGGCTCTTCAACGCGGGCGGATTCCTGCGCGGCCGGCTCATGGCCGAGCTGGCGACGGCGCACGCGGGCAAGCGGCGGATGGACAGGAAGGAGCTGTCGGCGGAGGGGGCGCTCGCGCTGCTGTCCGCCGTGGTGGCCGGGGGCGGGCTTGTCTGGGCCATCGCCGCGGCGCGCACCGGCACGCTCACCGTCGGGGACGTCTCGATGTTCACCGTCGCCGTCGTCGCGGTCCAGGGCGGACTCGACGCGCTGGTCACCGGCATCGCGGCGACCGACCACAACCTGCGCCTCTTCGGCCACTACGTGGCGGTGATCAGGGCCGAGCCCGATCTGCCCCCGCCGGCCGACCCCGCACCGCTGCCGCCGCTGCGCCGGGGGATCGAGCTGCGCGACGTGTGGTTCCGCTACAGCGACGAACATCCCTGGATCCTGCGCGGCGTCGACCTGTTCCTCCCGTACGGCGCCTCGGTCGCGCTCGTCGGCCTCAACGGCGCGGGCAAGAGCACGCTCGTCAAACTGCTCTGCCGCTTCTACGACCCGACCAGGGGAGCGATCCTCTGGGACGGGACCGACCTGCGCGACGTGCGGCCGGAGGAGCTGCGGGAGCGGATCAGCGGCGTCTTCCAGGACCACATGGCCTACGACTTCTCCGCCCGCGACAACATCGGCGTCGGCGACGTCGCCGCCCGCGACGACCTCGGCCGCATCCGCGCCGCCGCGCGCAGGGCGGGCGTGGACGAGCTGCTGGCGGGCCTGCCGCGCGGCTACAACACGCAGCTCACCCGGATGTTCACCAGTGAGGAGGACCGCGCGGACGCCGCCACCGGCGTCGTGCTCTCCGGCGGCCAGTGGCAGCGGACCGCCCTGGCCCGGGCCTTCCTGCGCGAAGGGCGCGACCTGATGATCCTCGACGAGCCGAGTTCGGGCCTCGACCCCGAGGCCGAGGCCGACGTGCACGCCCGGATGCGGCGGCACCGCGCGGGCCGGACCAGCCTGCTCGTCTCCCACCGGCTGAACACCGTGCGCGACGCCGACCTGATCGTCGTGCTGAAGGACGGGGCCGTCGCCGAGCTGGGCTCCCACGACGACCTCATGGCGGTGGACGGCGAATACGCCCGTCTCTTCCGCCTCCAAGCCCGCGGCTATCACGAGGTGCCTGACCGTGATGCCGCGCCCATCGGACCCGAGACAGGAGAGGAGGTGAAGAAGGAATGCTGGACAAGCTCATCGACCGGTTGATCCCGACCGTCAAGGCCGACGCCGCGTGCACCCCGAGGTGCGTGCAGATCAGCTACGACCCCAACACCGGTTGCTACAAGATGCGTTGCTACAACACTGACTGCACCTACCGGACGGTCACTCTGTGCGAGTAAGACGTGGGATGAAGGGTGGAGCAAGGTGAAACTCATCACCGACCTGGCTGACCGGATCGTCGCCTTCGTCGTGCCGTCCGGCGACGCGCAGGCCGCCTGCACCGCGCGGTGCATCGTCGTCAACACGACCTGTACCGGCAGCATCTGTTGCACCGTCTTCAAGTGCTGGAGGACGGACTGTTCCGTCTACACCAGGAAGCAGTGCGCCTGAGTGAGTAAAGGGAGCTGAGGGGAGGGCCTTCTGGCAGGCGCCGGCCAGAGGCGCTCCCCTTCGGCCCGTACCCGCCGACGGGCTAGGACGACGCGCCTTCGAGGATGGCCTGGTGGCGCCGGCGTAGCCGGTCGGCGGGTTCGATGCCGAGCTCCGTGCTGAGGATGTCCCGCATGCGCCGGTAGGCGGCCAGCGCCTCGGCGCGGCGGCCACGCCCGGCCAGGGCGCGCAGCAGCAGCTCCCACAGGGACTCGCGGAACGGGTGCGCCTCGACCAGGCGCTCCAGCTCCGGGATGACGGAGTTGTGCAGGCCGAGCCGTAGTTCGGCCTCGGCCCGCAGCTCGGACGCGGTCAGGTGCATCGCGTCGAGGCGGCGGCGCTCGCACAGCACGGTCTCGACCTCGATCCCCGGCGCCAGCGGCCCGCGCCACAGCTCCAGCGCCGCGCGCATCAGCTCGGCCGCCTCCGCCGCGCCGCCCGCGGCCAGCGCCTGCGATCCGCGGGTGAAGCGCTGCTCGAACGTCCTGACGTCCACCGCCCGGTCGGGGACGGTCAGGGTGTAGCCGTTCCCGAGCGTGGCCAGCTCTACACCGTGGCCGGCCAGTGGCGCCAGGGTGCGCCGCAGGCGGTAGACGTACGTCTGCAGACTCGCCCGCGCGGTGGCCGGCAGCTCCTCCGGCCAGAGCTCCGTCATCAGCCGGTCCACGCTGACCACTCCGCCCGGCCGCAGCACGAGAACGGCGAGGATCGCCTGCTGCTTCGCGGCACGTACGCCGATCGCCCGGCCCCCGCGGTCGACCACCGCCATGCGTCCTAACAGCTGGAACATCGTCTGGGTCATCGTGCACCTCCGATCGGCATTCTGATCGGGGCGAGTATGTTCCAGGTATGACGGGCGGCTCGCGGCGCCGTACCAGCCGGTCCCAAGTGATCCACAAGACGGGCCCGGTTGCATGATGCCCATGAGAACTCGTGTACGCCGCGCCGCGGCTCTGGCCCTCGTCGTCGCCACTGCTGCCCTCACCGTCGGTATCACCAGCGCCCCCGCGCAGGCGATGCCGCCCGAGGGCTGGTACCGCTGCTACGTGCCGGGCTACGGCGCCATGTGGTGCCTCGACGTGTAAGCGGAACAAGCAGGCCGCCCTCCCCGCCAAGGGAGGGCGGCCTTTTCGCTTTTATGGCGAGGTCAGCGGGCCACGGCCTGGCGGTAGCCGGCGTCGGCGGCGAGCAGGTCGCGGTGGGTGGCGTCGGCGGTGATGACGCCGCCGTCCAGGACGAGGACGCGGTCCGCGGCGTCGAGGAAGGCGGGACTGCTGGTGATCACGACGGTGGTGCGGTCACGGCGGAGCCGGGCGAGGTTGCGCGCGATGAGCTGCTCCGTGACCGCGTCCACGGCCGTCGTCGGGTCGTGCAGGACCAGGATCTCGGCGTCGGCGGCGAGGGCGCGGGCCAGCGACAGCCGCTGGCGCTGCCCGCCCGACAGGTTGGCGCCGCGGTCGCGGACGCCGTGGTCGAGCCCTTCCGGGTGGAGGGCGACGACGTCGGACAGCATGGACGCCTCGACGGCCTCGGGCAGCAGGCCGGCGGTGCCGGAGGGGTCGATGTTCGTGCGCAGCGTGCCCGCGAAGATCTCCCCGTCGTACGGGTTGACCAGCAGGTGTTCCCTGCCCGCCTCGATCGACAGGTCCGCCGTCTCCTGCCCGCCGACCCGTACGACGCCCTCATAGGCGCCGGGCGGGACGTGCACGGCCAGGATCGCCGCGAGGTCGGCCGCCGCCTGGGCCTGGTAGGCGGCGATGGCCACGAACTCGCCGGCGGCCACGTGGAACTTCACCTCGCGCAGCGACCTGTACCGGACGCCGTCCACCTCCAGGCCGCCGCCGGCGGACGGGCGCCGCGTGCCCGGGGTCATCACCGGGCGCGCGGCCAGGACGAGCGCCATCCGCTCGGCCGACGCGCGCGCGATCATCACGTATTTCGGCATCTCCGAGAACAGCCTGAGCGGCTCCATGATGAACTGCGCCAGCCCCACCGCCATGACCAGCTCACCGATGCCGATCCGGCCCTCGAACGCGAGCCGGCCCGCCGTCAGGGTCACCGCGGCGGCGAGCGCCGCGTTGAGCGCCAGCGCGATGCCGGCGTACGCGCCGTTCACCCTGGCCACGGCGATCGCCTGGCTCTTCGCCTCCGTGCTGACCTTCCGGTACGACCGGAACGCCGCGTAGTTGCCGCCGAAACCGTGCAGCGGGCGCAGACCGCTGATCAGGTCGGCCACCTTCGCGCCCGCCCGCGCCACCCTGGCCTGCTGCTCCCGGGTGCTCGCGCCGATGCGTTTCGACATCACGCTCAGGATCGACAGGATCGCGACCGTGCCGACGATGACCAGCAGGCCGAGCCGGACGTCGGCCAGGCCCAGCGCGACCGCCGTGATCAGCACCGCGACCAGCGAGCTGATCAGCAGCGGCACCACCTCGATGATGTCGGCGGTCTGGTCGGCGTCCTCGGTCGCGATGGTCAGCACCTCGCCGGACTTCAGCCCGGTGTCCCTGGCCACCGGCTGCAGCGCGCAGCCCGCGACCCGTACCCGCCAGCGGTGGGCCTCGGTCGTGTTGGCCTTCTGCAGCACGCGCATGCCGAACCGCCACGACAGCGACACGGTGGTGATGATCACCGCCAGCGCCGCGATCGACAGGCCGAGCCGGCCCAGGTCGCGCTCGCGCATCGTGTGCTCGACGATCAGGCCGAGCGCGATCGGGAAGGCGGTCTCGCCGGCCTGGTAGAGGCCCATGAGCAGGGTGCCGCCCGCCATGGCGCCGAGGTTGCGCCGCAGCGTGGTCCGCAGGATCGCCGCGCGGGAGGCCGGTTCGTCAGTCATCGAGGTGCCGGGCGATCGCTTCTGGCGTACGCAGGGCGTACAGGTCGCGGATGGTGATCCTGGGGCCGTACTCGCGGCGGAGCAGCCCGGCCAGCCGCACCGCCAGCATGGAGTGTCCCCCGAGGGACAGGAAGTCGCTCACCGCGCTCACCTCGTCATCATCCAGGTCCAGGGCCTCGGCGAAGAACTCGCACACCGTGATCTCGGTCTCGGTCGCGGGCCGCCGCTCGCCCGCCGTGCTCAGCGCGCCCAGGGGCTTGGCCTCGGGCAGCGCCTTGACGTCGGCCTTGCCGTTCACGGTCAGCGGGATCGCGGCCACCTCGGCGTAGTGGGTGGGCCGCAGGAAGTCCGGCAGCCCGGCGCCCACCTCGGCGGCGACCTCCGCCAGGTCGGCGCCGTCCAGCACGAGGTAGGCGGCCAGCCGGTACGCGCCGTCCACCTGCGGGTCCGGCTGGGCCACCGCGGCGGCGAACCGGACCGCGGGATGCGCGGTGAACGCGGCCTCGACCTCGCCCGGCTCGACCCGATGGCCGCGGATCTTGACCTGCTGGTCGGTGCGGCCCAGGTAGGCGAGGTTCCCGTCCGGCCGGCGGAGCACGAGGTCGCCGGTGCGGTACATGCGCTCGCCCGGCTCACCGTACGGGCAGGCGACGAACCGGTGCGCGGTCTGGCCGGGCTGCCCCAGGTAGCCGCGGGCGATGCCGACGCCCGACACGTACAGCTCGCCGGGCACGCCGTCCGGCACGGGGCGCAGCCACGGGTCCAGCACGTACACGTCGGTGTTGTCGATCGGCACGCCCACCACCGGATCCTGGCACTCGAACGTGCCGACGCCCAGGGTGTTGATCGTGTACTCCGTGGGGCCGTACAGGTTGTAGCCGACCGTGCCCTCCGTCTCGTCCAGGCGCTGCCACAACGCCGGCGTGACCGCCTCGCCGCCCAGCAGCACCAGCGGCGGCCGCCGTCCCGGGTCGTCGAGCAGCCCCTCGGCCACCAGTTGCTGCGCGTAGGTGGGGGTCACGTTGACGACGTCGATCGTGTGCCGCAGGCAGTACTCGACCAGCCGGGGCGCGTCGCGGCGCAGCTCCTCGTCGCAGATGTGCACCTCGTGGCCGTCGGCCAGCCAGAGCAGCTCCTCCCACGACATGTCGAACGCGAACGACACCGTGTGCGCGATCCGGAAGATGCGGTGCCCGTGCTCGGCCAGGACCGGCTCGAAGATCCGGCGCCGGTGGTTGATCAGCATGTTCGTCAGCCCGGCGTACTCGGTGACCACGCCCTTGGGGCGGCCGGTGGAGCCCGAGGTGTAGATGACGTACGCCGGGTGGCGCAGGCGGTCGGGGTCGTCCGGCGCGAACGTCGTGACCGGCTCGGCCTCGGGCAGCGGCCGGTCCAGCTCGATCAGCCCAGGGGCGGTGGCCGTCAGGCGGGGGGAGACGGCGCTCACGGTGAGGATCACGTCGGGGCGGGCGTCGGCGACGATCGCGGCGATCCGTTCGTCCGGATGGTCCAGCTCCAGCGGCACGTACGCGGCCCCGGCCCGCAGCACCGCGAACAGCGCCACGATCGAGTCGAGCGAGCGCGGGATGGCCAGGCCCACGGTCCTGTCCGGGCCGAGCCCGCGCGCGGCGAGCACTCCCGCGACGGCCCGGCTGTGCTCCTGGAGCTGCCCGAACGTCATCGTCTTGCCGTCGGCGACGAGCGCGACCCGCTCGGGGCTGCGCTCGGCCGCCCGGTCGAACCGGTCGACCACGGTGTCGGGGCCGACGTCCGTCCGCGGGCCCCGCTCCGGCTCCGCCCCGAACCCGGGCAATCCGCCCACGGGTCCGGTCGCGCGGGCCACGTCGCCGAGCACGCGCAGATAGTCGTCGAGCAGGGCGCGGGCCCGCTCGGTGTCGTCGTCGCGGTACTCCAGCTTGATCGTGAACCGCTCGCCCGGCGTCACCACCCAGGTGAACGGGTAGTGCGTGGAGTCGTCGGCGCGGACCGAGGTGATGCCGTGCCTGGCGTTCATCGCGGCCAGCGCGTCCAGGTCGAGGAAGTTCTGCAGCACGAAGAGGTTGTCGAACAGCGTGTCGTGCCCGCCGGTCCGCTGGATCTCGCCCAGCCCCAGGTGCTCGTGCTCCATCGCGGCGACCCTGGCCGCCTGCACGCCTTCCAGGTATTCGCCCACGGTCTCGTACGGGCGGGGCCGCGTCCACATGGGCACGGTGTTGAGCAGCACGCCGACGATGCCGTCCAGCCCTTCGCCCTCGCGGCCCGAGACGGTCACCCCGAACACGGCGTCACCGCGGCCGGTGTGCGCGCCGAGCAGCAGGCCGAACGCGCCGGTCAGCAGCGAGTTCAGGGTGACGGCGTGGGTCCGCGCCGCCTCCCGCAGCAGGTCCGACTGCTCGGCGGAGAGCGTGTGCACGAGCTGTCGCGGCAGGGCGTCCGTCAAGGACGGCGTGGGCCCGGCCAGCAGCGTCGGGCCCGGCAGCCCGGCCAGGTGCTCGGCCCAGAAGCGCCGCGACGGATCCGGATCCCTGGCGTCGAGCGCGCGGGCGTGCTCCTCGAAACTCGGCGTGGCCGGGACCGGGTCCAGCGGCTTGCCCGCGACGGCCGCCTCGTAGGCGTCGAACAGGTCGCGCAGCACGATCTCCCGTGACCAGCCGTCCCACAGCAGCAGGTGGTAGCTCAGCAGCAGGCCGTCCCGGCCGTCCGGCCGGCGCACCACGGTGAGCCGGATCAGCGGTGGCTCGCCCGGGTCGAAGCCGGTGTCGCGATCCCTGGCGCACAGGGCCTCGACCTCGGCGTCCGTCGTCAGGGCGATCGTCCGCACGCCGGCCCGCCGGCCGGCCGCGAGCACCTGGACGGGGTTCCCGGCCGCGTCGGCGGTGAAGCCGGCGCCTGTGACCGGGTGCCGGGCGATCACGTACGCCATCGCCTCGGCCAGGGCGTCGGGGTCGAGCCGCCGGTCGAAGGTGAAGTAGTTCTGCGCGACGTAGTGGCCGGCCGGGCCCGCGAGCTGGGCCTGGAAGAACAGGCCGCGCTGCAACGGGGTCACCGGGGCCGTCCGCTCGGCCGTCGCGGCGGCCTCCGCGATCCGCTCCAGCGCCTGCCGCCAGTGCTCGACGATCTCGCCCGGCACGGCATCGGCCAGGGTGAAGGTGGCTCGCAGGGTGCCGGTGCCCGCGTCGATCCAGGCGTTGACCTCGACCGCGTACGGGCTGCCCTGGTCGCCGCCGGTGATGGGGAGCGCCTGGGACTCGGTGGCCCGGCCGAGGTAGTTGAACAGCACCTGGGGGCGGGCGGTCAGCAGCGGGGCCGTCTGCGGGTTGAGGTACCTGAGCCGGCCGTAGGCGATGTGATCGGATTCGTCCGGCCGGCGCTCGGCGACCTCGCGCGCCGCGGCGACGGGGTCGGTGTGCGGGGTGAGCCGTACGGGGGCGATGGCGGTGAACCAGCCGACCGTGCGGGCGTAGTCGTGCTGGTCGCCCGCCGGGACGCGGCCATGGCGTTCCAGCTCGATCGCCAGGTCGGTGGGGGCAGGCTGGACGTGCGTCAGCGCGGCACGCAGCGCGCCGCACAGCGACTCGGTGAGCCCGAGCCCGAGCGCGGCGGGCGCGGTACGGGTCAGGGCGGTGGTCAGTTCGGGCGGGAGCTCCACGGTGGTGTCGCGCAGACCCTCCGGCTTGGGCAGCAGCGGGGGCGCCTGGAGCGCGGTGATCCAGCGGTCGAGGGTGCCGGCCGCCTGGGCCTGGGTGGCTCCCGTGGCCAGGGCGTCGGCGTAGTCGGCGTAGGAGGTGGTCGGCGGGGTGAGCGGTGTGCCGCGCAGGGCGGCGGCCAGGTCGTCCAGCAGGATCAGCCAGGAGACCGCGTCGACGGCCAGGTGGTGCACGACGATCACCAGCGTCCGGCTTCCCGCCGGCCACGCGAGCGCGACCACCTCCCCGGCCTCGGGATCAAGCCTCCCGGCCAGCTCGTCCGCCACGGCCGCCGGGTCGGCGGCCGCCTGCGGGTGGGTGACGGTGACCGTGCGGGTCGGGTCGGTGCGCAGGGTCCATACGCCGTGCTCGACGCGCAGCCGCAGCCGCAGCATGGGGTGCGTGGCCACCACGGCGTTCGCGGCGCGCTCGACGTCCTCGAACCGGGTGCCCTCGGGCGCCACCAGCGTCCTGGCCTGGGCGAACCTGGCCAGCGAGCCGCCCAGCTCCCGCTGGCGCAGGATGATCGGCGTGGGCGTCAACGGGCCGTCCTCGCGCCGGGCGGGGGCCGTGACTCGCGGGGTGCGGGTGCTCACGTGGTCGGCGAGCGCGCGCGGGGTTCTGAGCAGGAACACGTCGCGCGGGGTGATCGGCAGGCCGAGCGCCCTGGCCCGGTTGACGACGGTGATGGCGACGATGCTGTCCCCACCGGCGACGAAGAAGTCGGTGTCGGCGTCCGCGTCCACGCCGGGAAGCGCCTCACCGAAGACCTTGACCAGCGCGGCCAGCGCATCGTCACCGGCGGTCACGGTCCCATCGAGGGCGGACGTGGGGCCGTCGAGGGTGGAGGGCGTTCCGTCGAGGGCAGACGCAGGTCGGCCGTTCACGAGCGTGGTGGGGAGGTCGTCCCCTGCGCCGCCGGTCGCGTACGTTCCGGCGTCGGTCAGGGCCGCGCGGTCCAGCTTGCCGTTCACCGTCAGGGGGAGGGCGTCCACGCGCAGCACCCGGCCGGGCACCATGTGCGCGGGCAGCTTCGCCGACAGAGACGCCGTGAGGTCGTCGGACACCTGCCCCACCACGTGCGCCACCAGTTGGTCGCCGCCGGCCGCCACGGTGACGGCCACGTCCACGACGGCGTCCAGCTCCCTGATCGCGGACTCCACCTCACCCAGCTCGATGCGGAAGCCCTTGAGCTGCACCTGGTCGTCGGCCCGCCCGACGAACTCCAGCTCGCCGTCGATCGTCCGCCGGGCCAGGTCACCCGTGTGGTACATCCGGGACCCGTCACCCGCGAACGGGTCGGCCACGAAGCGGCCGGCCGTGAGCTCCGGGCGGCCCAGGTAACCCAGCGACACCTGGTCGCCCGCGACGTAGATGCCGCCCACCCGTCCCGGCGGCACCGGACGGAGGCGGTCGTCGAGCAGGTACGTGGTCAGGCCGGGGATCGGGCCGCCGATCGGGCTGACGTCCCCGGCGGTGAAGTCGTCGCCGGTCAGCACCCGGTGGGTGACGTGCACCGTGGTCTCGGTGATGCCGTACATGTTGACCAGTTCAGGCGAGGCGGTGCCGTACCGCTCGACCCAGCCGCGCAGCCGTCCCAGGTCGAGCGCCTCGCCGCCGAAGATGATCCGGCGCAGCGACGTGACGGGCTCGCGTGCATGCCGGTCGGCCTCGGCGAACTGGTAGAAAGCGGACGGGGTCTGGTTCAGCACGGTCACCCCGCGCTCGCGGACCAGCCGGTGGAAGTCGAGCGGGGATCGGGTCAGTGCGTACTCGGGCAGCAGCAGCTCACCGCCGTACGCCAGCGCGCCCCACAGCTCCCACACCGCGAAGTCGAACGAGAAGGAGTGGAACTGCACCCACACGTCGTCCGGGCCGAACCCCATGGCGGGCTGGGTGTCGGCGAGCAGCGCCACCACGCTGGAGTGCGGCACGACGACGCCCTTGGGCCGGCCGGTCGATCCGGAGGTGTAGATCACGTACGCCGGGTCGTTCCAGTCGACCTCGGTCTCGTACCCGGCCTCGGCCTCGGGGGTGTCTGACGGCGGCTCACCCTCCTGGCCGGGCCCCGCCGGCTCGCCGTCCAGCGTGAGCAGCCGGGCCGGCGATCCCGCTCTGGCCGCCAGCTCGGTGAATCGCTCCCGTTCCGCCCCGTCCACGAGCACGACCTTCGGAGTGGCGTCGGCGAGCACGTACGCCAGCCGTTCGTCCGGATACGCCAGGTCCAGCGGCACGTACGCGCCGCCCGCGCTGACGACCGCGATCAGGGCGACGACCTGCTCCAGCGAGCGCGGGACGGCCACCGCGACCCGCTCACCGGGCCGCACCCCGGCCGCACGCAGCGCCGCCGCCAGCTCGTCCTTGGCCGCGGCCAGCTCGCCGTAGGTCATCGACCGGGTGCCGCCGTCGAGCGCGCACTGGGTGACGGCGGTGGCGGCCGGGTCACGGCGCGCGGCGGCATCGAACAGGCCCCCCAGCGTCACCGGCGCGAGCTCGCCGCCCAGGCCCACCGGTGCGATCACCCTGGCCTCTCTCGACGAAGGGCCGGTCGCGGCCACGGTGATCGGGTCGTCCGGGCGGGTGAGGAGGCCGGTCAGGGTGCGGGTGAACGTGAGCAGGATCGCCCGTGCCCGCGACTCCCGCAGCAGCTCCCCGTCGTAGATCAGGTTGAACCGCGCCCGCCCGCCAGGCTCCCGCTCGACCACCAGCGTCAGCGGATAGTGCGGCGCGCCCTCGTTCACCAGGTCGCTGATGACGAACTCGTCCCCGGGCCGGCGCAACGCCGTCACGTCCGTCGGCACGTCGAACACCACCAGGGTGTCGAACAACGTCCCGCTCCCGGCCAGGCGGCCGATTCTGGTCAGGGAGACGTGCTGGTGCTCCAGCACCGCGCTCTGGTGGTCCCGTACCGAGGCGAGCAGGGCGCGCGCCGTCGTGCCGCGCTCCCACCGGGCCCGTACGGGGATCGTGTTGATGAGCAGCCCCACCATGTCCTTGATGCCCGGAACGTCCGCATCGCGCCCGGACACCGTGGAGCCGAACACCACGTCCCGCCTCTGGAGGATGCCGCCGCCCAGCGTCACCGCCCACGCGCTGTGCACGGCGACGCTCAGCGGCACGCCCGCCGCACGCGCGGCGGCGTCGATGTCGCCGTCCAGCGCGCCGAAGACCTCGACGCCGGTCTCCGCGAAGCAGCCCGACGGGGTGTGCCCCTCGGCGACCAGCGACGGGCCGGGCAGCCCGGCGAGCTGCTCGCGCCACACCCGGTCGCTCTCGTCGCCGTCTCGCGCCGCGAGCGCCCGCACATGCGCGGGAAAACCGTCCCGTACGTGCACGCTCCCCGGCGCGTGGTACTCGGCCAGCAACGCGCGCAGCATCGGCGGCACCGACCAGCCGTCGGCGACGATGTGGTGCACGGTCTGCACCAGAATGCTCCGCCCCGGCCCGGTACGGACGAGGGTGTAGCGCATCAGCGGCCCCTCGGCCAGGTCGAACCCGGCGCGGCGGTCACGTTCGGCCAGGTCGCGCAGCTCGTCGTCGCCGATCCCCGGACGGTCGAGCGTGCGGAACGGCGCCGTGACGCCGCTCTCCAGCACCGAGACCACACGCCCGTCGGCGAGGGCGACGAACCGGGCGGCCAGGTTCGGGAACAGCGCGAGCAGCCGGTCGGCCGCCGCCGCGAGCCGACCGGCGTCCACCTCGCCGTCCAGCGTCAGGATCTGCTGCTCGACGTAGCTGCCGGCCGAGTCGTCGTCGAAGACCGAGTGGAAGTACAGGCCCTCCTGCAGCGGCGTCAGCGGCAGGACGTCGAGCAGCGCCGGGCCGTCGAGGGCGTCCACGTCGGCCTGCGTGAGCGTGACCGTTGCGAAGTCGCTGGGGGAGTGGCCGCCCGTGTCGAGCGCGGCCAGCCCGGTCAGGGCGTGCAGGAAGTACTCGCCGATCGTGGCGACGTCCTCGTCGGTGAACATCCCGTCCGGCCACGAGATGCTGGTGACCAGCTCGTACGCGCCCGTCGGCCCGGGTTCGGCGATGGCGTTGAACTCCAGGGCGCGCGGCAGCCGCATCTTCGGATCGCGCCTCTCGCCCAGTTGCCCGGTGGCGCCGGCGAGCTGCCAGTCGCCGGGGGTGCCCGCGTCGTAGCGTCCCAGGTAGTTGAAGAGCACCTGCGGCGCGGGCGCGTCGAACGCGGCGCCGGCCAGGTAGCGCAGAGCCCCGTAGGAGACCCCGTTGTCCGGCACCCGGGCCAGGTCCTCCTTGACCGCCTTGAGCGCGGCCGACAGGTACGCGGGCGCGGTGAGGTCGGCCGCCGCGCCCGGGTCCACGGTCACTGGGAACAACGTGGTGAACCAGCCCACCGTCCGCGACAGGTCGGGCTCGAACCCGGCCGCGCCGGCCACGAATCCCGCCTCGCGGCCGTGCCCTTCGAGCTCGATGTGCGCGAACGTCTGCTCCTGCCCGAGATCGCGCCGCCACCGCGCGAGGGCGACGGCCAGCGCGGTCAGCAGGACGTCGTTGACCCCGGCGTGGAACCTGGCGGGCACCTCGCCGAGCAGCGCCGCCGTGATCTCGGGGCCGGCCGTGACCGTGCGCACCCGTTCCCTGGCGACGACGTCGGACCCGGCGAGCGGACGCCGGCCGAGCGGGCGGTCGGGACCCGGCAGTGGGTGCTGGAAGCAGCCGGGATCGGCCTCGGCCGCCGCCCGTTCCAGCAGGTGCGCCCAGCGCCGGAACGAGGTGCCCGCCGGCGGCAGCTCGACCGGCGCGCCCGAGTCGAGCTGCCGCCACCCCGTGGCCAGATCGTCCATCAGCACCCGCCACGAGACGCCGTCGATCACCACGTGGTGGGCGACCAGCACCAGTTGCCGGGACGCGCGCCGCCACACGGCCCGCAGCATCACGCCGTCGTCCGGGCTCAGCCCGGCGGTGGCGAGCTCCACGCACTCATCCAGGGGCCGATCGCTCTCCTCCCAGCTCGCCACGGCCGTGTCCGGCTCGGGCACGTCGAACCCCCACGGTTCCGCGCGGACCAGCCGGGCGCGCAGCATGTCGTGCCGCCTGACCAGGGCGGTGAGCAGCTCGCCGAGGGCGTCGGCGGTGAGCCCGTCCGGGGTGTTGAGCACCACGGACTGCACGAAACCGTCGATCGCGTCCGTGGTCCCGGCGAGCCAGCGCACGATGGGCGTCCCCGCGAAGGGGCCGGTCGCGACGTCCTCAAGGTCCGCCGACGCGGCCTCGGCCGGGGTGGCCACCGCCGCCAGCGCTCCCACGGTGAGGCTGGTGAAGATCTGCGTCGCGGTGACGTGCAGGCCCGCGTCGCGCAGCGCGCTCATCAGGGAGATCGCCATGAGGCTGTCGCCGCCGAGCCGGAAGAAGTTCTGGTCGGGGCCGACCTCCTCCAGCCGCAGCACGGAGGCGACGGCCGCGCACACGACGCGCTCGTTCTCGGTGGCGGGCGCGGCGACCGAGCCGGTACGCAGCTCCGGCTCGGGCAGCGCGGCGCGGTCCAGCTTGCCGTTCGCGGTGAGCGGGAACTCCTTCAGCACGACGACGTGGGCCGGCACCATGTACTCGACCAGGTGCTCGGCGGCCCACGCCCGGACCTCGTCGGGGCTCAGGTCGCCGGCGCCCGAGACGGGGATGACGTATCCGGCCAGATAGGTGCCGCCGGCCGCGTTCTTCCTGGCGACGACGCAGGTGTGCCGGACGCGAGGATGCTCGGCCAGGCCGATCTCGACGTCCTCGATCTCCAGCCGCATGCCGCGGATCTTGATCTGGTTGTCGGCCCGGCCGAGGAAGTCCAGCGACCCGTCGGGGGCGAAGCGGGCCAGGTCGCCGGTGCGGTAGAGGCGGGAGCCGTCGCCGGCGAACGGGTTGGCCACGAAGCGGGAGGCGGTCAGGCCGGGCGCGTTGACGTAGCCGCGGCCGAGCAGGAAGCCGCCCACGTACAGCTCGCCGCCGACGCCGACGGGGACCGGGCGCAGCTCGTCGTCCAGCACGTACAGCTCGGTGTTGGGGTTGGCCCTGCCGATCGAGGTGGACAGCCGCTCGGCGGCGCCCCGGTAGATCACGTGCGAGACGCCGATCGTCGTCTCGGCCGGGCCGTAGCCGTGGTACATGGGGATGTCGAGCCGGGTGCGGAAACGTTCGTACAGGTCGGGGGTGAGCACCTCGCCGCCGCACCACACGTGCCGCAGGCTGTCCAGCCGCCCCGAGTCGCCCTCGATCTCCAGCAGCACGTCCAGCATGGACGACACGAGGTAGGTGAAGGTGACGCGCTGCTCGGCGATCACGCTCAGCAGGTGGTGCGGGTCGCGCTCGCCGCCGGGCCGCAGCACCACCAGCCGGCCGCCGCACACCAGCGGCAGGAAGATCTCGTTGATGGAGATGTCGAACGACAGCGGCGCCTTGAACAGCGACGCGTCGTCATGGCCGAAGCCGAGGATCTCGCGGCTCTGCCACAGCAGCCGCTCGCTGATCGCCTCGTGCCGGATCATCGCGCCCTTGGGACGCCCGGTCGAACCGGAGGTGAAGATCACGTACGCCAGCGCGGGGCCGGGAATGTCCACCTCGGGGTCTTCTGCCGGGTACGCGGCGAACCGCCACGCGTCGAGATCGACGGTCACGGCCTCCGGCTCGCCCGCCGCGCCCGTACCGGAGGCGTCGAGCTGCAGCACCACGCCGGCGTCCTCGATCACGACCGCCCGGCGCGCGGCGGGCCAGCGCGGGTCGAGCGGCACGAACGCGCCCCCGGCCTGCAGCACGGCCAGCAGGCCGAGCACCATCTCGGCGGAGCGGTCCAGCGAGATGCCGACGATCTGCTCGTCGGTGAGGCCGCGTTCGATCAGGTGGTGGGCGAGCTGGTTGGACAGCGCGGCCGCCTCGCGGTAGGTCAGCGACCGCCGCTCGTCCACGATGGCGACCGCGTCGGGCCTGGTCCTGGCCTGCTCGCGGAACATCTCCACGATGGTGGGGCGCTCCCTGTCGGCCCTGGTGCCGTTCCACCTGGCCAGGGTCTCCAGCCGGGCCGCCACGCTGGAGGGGCCGATGGTGCCGAGCGGCCGGTCGGGGAAGTCGGCCAGGTCGTCCAGCGCCAGTTGCGCCTCGGCCGGGTCCACGCCGCCGGGCACGGCGATGCTCCGCCCGTCCGCGCCGACCTCCCACCCCGCGAGACCGCCGCCGCCGGCCGCCCCGTCCCCGGCCGCCCAGTCGAGGAGGTCGGTGAACGGGGTCGCGGGGGTGAGTTCCAGCAGGTCGGGGCTCTGGCCGGTGGCCCAGTGGGCGAGCCCGGCGGCGCAGGCCAGGGTGATGGTCCTGTCGGAACGGTCACCGGTCCGCCGGCGCACGTCGGCCAGTCGTGCGGGAGAGAGCGATACGAGACGAGGGCGCGCTTCCATCAGCCATCCTTCGCTAGTTGTGTTCTAGGAGCCTTCCTGCCAGGCCCGCCAGAGCCGGGCGTACCGGCCGCCGAGGGCGACCAGTTCCGCGTGGGTGCCCTGCTCCACGACACGCCCGGCGTCGAGGACGGCGATGCGGTCGGCCGCCATCGCCTGGGTCAGCCGGTGCGCCACGTACAGCGTGGTCCGTCCCGCGCACGCGGCCGTCACGGCCCGTTCCAGCTCGGCGGCGCCCTGGCTGCCCGCCTCCGCGGTCGACTCGTCCAGCACCACCACCGGCGACCGGTGCAGGATCAGCCGGGCCAGCGCGAGCTGGGCGACCTTGGTGCCGTCCAGCCGCTCGCCGCCCTCGCCGACCAGGGTGTCCAGCCCGTCCGGCAGCGCCTCGACCCACGGGCCCGCGCCGACGGTGCGCAGCGCGTCCATCAGCTCGGCCTCGCTCGCCTCCGGCGCGGCCAGCCGCAGATCGTCGGCGAGCGGGCCGGAGAACACATGCGTCTCCTGCGTCAGGATGCTGACCAGGGCCCGTGCCCCCGCCTCGTCCAGCCCGGCGAGGTCGGTCGATCCGATCCGCACCGAGCCGGCCTGCGGGGTGCCGATGCCCGCGATCAGCGCCGCGAGCGTCGTCTTGCCCGCGCCCGTCGCCCCGACCAGGGCGAGGGAGCCGCCCGCCGGGATCTCCAGGTTCACCTCCACCAGCACCGGCCGCTCGGTGCCCGGATAGGCGAACGTCAGCCCCTCCACCGTCACCGGATAGGGCCCGCCGTCCGCCGGCGCGGCCGCCGCCAGGCCCACCAGCCGCTCCTCCGTTTGCTCGGCCAGCACGCCGACCAGCCGGGTCAGGCTGGCACCCGACTTCTGCGCCTCGTCGAACGTGAACATGATCGCGCCCAGCGGATTGAACAGCCGGTGGAACAGCAGCGGAGCCACCGACGCCTGGCCCAGGGTGACGGCGCCGGCCTCCAGCAGCACGTACCCGACCACGATGATCAGGCTCAGCCCGATGAACTCGGCCCGGTTCTCCCTTCCGACGAACCGGCCGAAGAACCGGAACACCTCGATGCCGAGGTCGCGCACCCGCCACGACTCGCGGGTGACCTGGGCGCGGAAGTCCGCTTCGAGGCGGTAGGCGCGGACGGTGCCGATCCCGTTCAGCCCGCTGATCAGCGCCTGCGCGCGGTCGGCCTGGGCCTCCCGCTGCCGCTGGTAGAGCGGCGCCGACCGGGGCAGATACCAGCGCAGGGCCAGCCAGTACGCGGGCAGCGCCCCCGCCCCCGCCAGCCCGAGCCGCCAGTCCAGCCCGAACATGCCGGCCGTGGCGATGGCGACCAGCACCCCTGAGGAGAACACCGTGGGGACGGCCGTGCGGATGCCCTTCGACACCACGGCCACGTCGTCGCCGACCCTGGACAGCACGTCGCCCCGGCCGACCTGCTCGATCCGCGCGCTCGGCATGCCCAGCACCGCCCGGACGGCGGCCTCGCGCAGCCTGGCGAGCAGGTCCGCGCCCAGCCGCCCGATCAGGTACGTCGAAGCGGCCGTGGCGGCGGCGCCGAGCAGCACGGCGGCCACCAGCAGCGCCCCGATCGTGACGAGCACCGACGGCGCTTCGCCCGCGACCACCCCGTCGACCACCTGGCCGAGGATGAACACCGGCACCACCTGGAGCGCGGCTCCCGCCACGGTGGTCAGCACGGCGGCGGTCGCCAGCCCCGGCACCTCCCGCAGGTGCGCGGTCACCCAGCGGGTGGCCTCGGGCCCGGTCGCGGTGCGCAGGATGACCGGGTCTGGGGTGCTCACGCCTGGATCATGGCGGCTCGGGGGAAGGACACGTCGAGGGGCATCAGGTATCCCTTTGCAGTCATGCGCCCGTTGCCGGGCAGGCAAACCGTAACATGGGTAGCTTAGGTGAGGCTAACCTTACAGTCTCGATGGAGGGTCGCATGGAGAGCACCTTCGCCGCGTACGGGATGCCCGGAGAACCGGGGACCGGCGCGTTCTGGGCGGCGGCGAAGGGTCCCGCCGCGGTGCCGTCGGACGACGGCTGGACGGTGCTCTTCCTGTGGCGCGGCTCCCCGGCGAGCGCGCACTTCGAGAGCTGGTCGGAGCCGGTCGCGCTGCGCCGGTGGGGGGAGACGGACTGCTGGTACGCCGAGGTGGCCGTGCCCGCGCGGCTGCGGGTGACGTACTGGCTGGTCAGTGACGGCGTGGCGTACGCGGATCCGTTCAACCCGGTGGGCGCGGGCGGCGAACGGTCCATCGCCACGACCCCCGACGCCCCGGACCAGCCGCACTGGCCCGCCGTCGGTCCCGACGACGTCCTGCCCCTGCCGCGCGCCCGTCTGCGCTGGACCAGCGAGCGGCTCAACGGGCGGTTGGGCGAACGGCTTCGGCGGCGTACCGTGCGCCTCCATCCGGCGGGCGGCGGCGGGCCGGTCGTGCTGCTGCTCGACGGGGACGACTGGCTCTACCTGCACCCGGCCATGACCGCGTTCGACTCGGCCGTCGCCCGGGGCGAGCTGCCTCCCGTCACCCTCGTCTTCCTGCCCGCCCTCGACCGGGAGGCCGAGTTCGGCTGCCGGCCTGAGCTGTGGGAGGCGGTCAGGGACGAGCTGCTGCCCCTGGTGGCGGGCTGCGGCGTGCCCGCCGACACCGGCAGGCTCGTGGTCGCCGGGCAGAGTCTCGGCGGGCTGAGCGCGGTGTACGCGGCGCTGGAGTTCCCCGAGCTCGTGTCCCGCGTCGCCTGCCAGTCGGGCTCGTTCTGGTGGACGCCCGGGGCCGCGGACCTGGCCGACCCGCTGGGCGGTCCCGCCGGGGGCGTGGTCGCCGACCTGCTGCGGCGGCGGCCCGGCCTGTCCGGCCTGCGGGTCGCGTTCGACATGGGGGAGCACGAGCCGCGCATGTTGCCGCACGGCGAGCTGGTCGAGACGCTGGCGGCGCGGGCCGGGGCGACGGTGCGGGTCTCGCGCTCGCCGGCCGGCCACGACCGGGCGAGCTGGCGGCACGCCCTGCTCAGAGATGTCGCCTGGGCACTCGAAGGGTGAGCCGCGCCAGTGAGGAGGGCCATCTGGGACGTGCCGGTTCGGTACGCCGGTGAGACGCGCCGTGGTGGCGGGCCGGCCCGGGCAAGCGGCTGCTGGTCAAGGCCCTGCCCGCCGGCCCGCGCCGGTCGGCCGGCACCACGGCGCGGGCCTAGTGCGAGAACGCGTACGAGCCGCGCCCGCTCCTGCTCAGCCGGGAGGCCACCGCGTCGGCGATCTCCCCGGCCCTGACGGCGGTGTTCGACAGCAGCGTCGAGGTCAGGCCGTGGGTGTGCTCGGCGGCGCCCTGCACGTAGATGCCGCAGCGCACGTTCTCGGAGGTGACGATCCGGTAGTCGCGCTCGATGCGCAGCCCGCCGGAGGGCAGCCGTTCGCAGTGCTCGCCGGTGGCGCCCAGCAGGGTCAGCGGGTCGCCGGGCCGGTAGCCGGTGGCGTAGACGATCACGTCGGCCTCCAGCACCGTCCGCTCACCCGTGGGCAGGAACTCGACGGTGGCGTGCACGCCCTCCGCGTCCTGGGCCACGTCCACGAGCCGGGAGGCGTTGAGGATGCGCAGCCGTTCCTTCCCGCGCACCTTCTCCTGGTAGTGGCGGCGATACAGCTCGTCGATGAGGTCGAGGTCGACCACGGAGTAGTTGGTGGAGGTGTGGTAGGCGAGCAGCCGCTCCTTGACCGCCTCGGGGGCGCCGAAGAAGTGGTCCACCGCGGCGGGGTCGAAGATCCGGTTGGCGAAGGAGCTGTCGTCGGCCGGGGTGTAGCCGTACTTGGCGAACACCGCGCACACCTCGGCCTCCGGAAAGCGTCCGTGCAGGTGCTCGGTCACCTCCGCGGCGCTCTGACCGGCCCCGACCACCAGCACCCTGCGCGGGTCGGTGAGCGAGGGCAGCTTGTCCAGCAGCTCCTCGCTGTGCCAGATCCACTCGTCGCTGACGATCCCGTCGGGGAGCACCGGGGTCAGGCCGACGGCGAGGACCAGGTTGCGGGTACGCCGGGTGCTGAGCTCGCCGTCGGCCTGGCGGACCACGACGTCGAGGCACTCCACCGCCCCTTGATCGCCCCCGGTGACGGGCGTGACCGCGACCACCTCCGAGCCGTACTCGACCTGGTCGGCGAAGGGCGTCGCGGCCCACTCCAGGTAGTCGTGGAACTCCAGGCGCGACGGGAACATCGTCTTGTGGTTGATGAAGTCGATCATCCGATCGCGTGCCTTGAGGTAGCTCAGAAAGCTGAACTCGCTGGTGGGGTCGCGCATGGTGACCAGGTCCTTGAGGAACGAGACCTGCATCGTGGTGCCTTCGAGAAGCATGCCGCGGTGCCAGCCGAAGGAAAGTTGCTTCTCCAGGAACACCGCGTCGATCTGCTCGCCGGTACGCGCCCCGCGTTCGCGCAAGGCGATGGCCAGGGCGAGGTTGGAAGGGCCGAAACCGATACCGACAAGGTCGTGCACGGGCTGCTCGGCAGTGGGCATGGAAGGCCTTTCTGGAGGGGTCCTAGATCGGAGTCCGCGCTGGAATCCTTCTATAACTTAGGTTAGGCTTCCCTAATTGGCGAGGCCACCCCTACCCCTAAGTCGCCGAGCGAGGAGAGCTGATGCGGGTCGTGATGTTCGGCTACCAGACGTGGGGGCACCGCACCCTGCAAGCCCTGCTGGAGTCCGCGCACGACGTGGCGCTGGTGGTCACCCACCCTCAGAGCGACCACGCGTACGAGAAGATCTGGAGCGACTCGGTGGCCGGCCTGGCCACGGCGCACGGAGTCCCGGTCGTGCTGGCCAGCCGCCCCGACGACGACCTGCTCCTCACCCTCAAGGAAGTCCAGCCTGACCTCATCGTCGCCAACAACTGGCGCACGTGGATACCGCCGGAGTTCATCACCCTGCCCCGGCACGGCATCCTCAACGTGCACGACTCGCTGCTGCCCGCCTACGCCGGCTTCTCGCCGCTCATCTGGGCGCTCATCAACGGCGAGCGGGAGGTCGGCGTGACCGCCCACATGATGAACGACGAACTCGACGCGGGGGACATCGTGGTGCAGCGCGCCGTCCCCGTCGGCCCGGCCGACACCGCCACCGACCTGTTCCACCGTACGGTCGACCTCATCGCGCCCATCGTGGCCGAGTCGCTGGACCTCATCGCCTCCGGGCGTACGGACTGGACGCCCCAGGACCGCTCGAAGGCCAGCTTCTTCCACAAGCGCTCGATCGAGGACAGCAGCATCGACTGGACCTGGCCGGCCGAGGACATCGAACGCCTGGTCCGGGCCCAGTCCGACCCGTACCCCAACGCGTTCACCCACTACAAGGGCGAGCGCGTCCGCATCCTGAAGGCGTCCGTCTCCAAGGGGATCTACGGTGGCACGCCGGGCCGGGTGTTCATCCGCGAGGGCGAGGGCGTCGTCATCGTGGCCGGCGCCGAGGCCCGCAGGGGCCGCAGCCACGGCCTGGTCATCGAACGCGTCCGCACCGAGGACGGCACCGACCTGCCGGCCGGCGACCTGTTCAGGACCATGGGCGGCTACCTGACCGCCCGCCCCTGACCGATCACCGGCCCCGTGAGCGCGGCGCGGGGGGTGATCTGAAGGTGCGGGGAAGACGTGCGGCGCTCCGGGCTCGTGGGCCTACCGGGTGGCGTGGCCGGCGAGGCGGAGGGCGCGCAGGGCGCCGCCGGCGGCTCCGAGCGCGCTGGCGATGGAGATCTCGCCGCGCATGCCGGGCGCCGCGACCATGTCGCCCGCCAGGAACACGCCGTCGCCCCGCTCGACGGCCGGGCGGTCGCGCCAGGTCAGGCCGGGCAGGTCGAGCGCGCCGCTGCGGTGCCTGGCCGCGGCGGAGCGCCGCCAGGTCACCCGCTCGCGCCAGCCGGGCACCGTCAGGTCGGCCAGCGCCTCCACCCGCCGGATCGCCTCGGCCCTGCTCTCGTCCTTCCTGATCGGCATGTCGAGCTGGAACAGCGTCTCCCCGGCCGGGGCGGCGGTCGGGTCCTGCATCGAATAGCTCTCGTGGAAGCCGCCGGCGTCCAGGTCCCAGACGACGAACCGGTCACCGCGGGCCGAGCGTACGGCCAGGTCGAACAGCACGCAGTCGCCGCTCTCCCAGCGCAGGCCCGGGTCGCCGAGCAGCAGCCGGGCCGAGGACAGCTCGGTGGCCACGACCACCGGCCCGGCCGGCAGCTCGTTCACCCGCGCGCCCAGCTCGACGGCGACGCCGAGGTCACGGGCCCTGGCGGCGAGCCGGTCGATCACCGCCTGCCAGCCGCCGACCACCCAGCGGACCGCCGGCACGCGCAGCGCGAAGACCCGGCGCAGCAGATTCCACACGAACGCCGCCGACAGCCGTCCCGTGTCGGCGTCGAGGGTGACCACGCTGATCGCGTTGGCCGCCGCCCTGGCGGTCCGCTCGCCGAACCGGGCGGAGGCCCAGGTGTGGAAGTCCACGTCCACCGGCGCCGTCGCGGGACCCGTCGTCATCATCCGGACGAACCCGGCCGGCGGCAGCGCCCGCAGCCGGCCGTCGCGGACGAACCCCATCCGGAAATCCCGCGGCGCCGGCCTGCCCAGCGCTCCGACCAGCCCTCGCTCCCGCAACCACGCCCAGTTCGGGTCGTCGGCGTAGAAGACGTGACCGCCCCCATGAGCCAGGTACGGCCCGCCGATCGCCCGCCCCCGCCCGCCGAGCCTGTTGTGCGCCTCGTACAGCGTCACCTTCGCGCCCGCCTCCGCGCAGGCGACGGCCGCCACCAGCCCGGCCAGCCCGCCGCCGATCACCACGACCCGCTTCGCCACGTCGCTCCCCTTCCTCGTCGCCTCGTACGACATACGAGGGAAGAAGAGGCCGCGAATGTGACATGACCTCCCAACTCGGCGGGAGCCGACCGGTGGTCAGCGGCGGCGGTAGAGGACGATCGACTCGGAGTCGCCGTTCGCGATCGAGGTGGCCAGCCACACCTGTGACGTGCCCGGGATGCGCTCGATCACCGCCCTGGTCACCTCGCCGGGCGACGGCGAGCGCTCGCGCGTCCACGTCCGGCCGTCCCAGTGCAGCAGCACGACGTGCTTCGGAGCGGCCTCGGTACGCAGGCTCGCGATCCACACGTCGTCCGGGCCGAAGGCCGTCACGCTGGTCGCGTTGCCCCGCCAGTCCGGCGGCAGCGCGGCCCGCTTCCATGACGAGCCGTCCCAGCGCATGACGAGGGGGTTCTCCCCGGTCGCTCCCACCGCCCACACGTCGGACGGGCCGTTCTGCCAGACGGCGCCCAGCGTGCCGCTCTCCGGCGCGTCGGGCAGCTCGGCCTGCCGGTAGCCGCCGGCCGAGCCGTGCCAGATCATCGGCCGGTCCATGCGGGTTCCGGCGATCCAGGTGTGCCCATCGCCCGCGCTCACCGCGCGCAGCTCGGCCTCCGGTGAGCGGACGCCGAGCTTCTTGGTCCAGCGGGTCCCGTCGCCCTCCATCACCTGCGAGGACGAGATGAGCACCACGCGCGCGCCGTCCACCGCGACGTCCCGCGTGCTCATCGGGGAGCGATGGCGCCGCCACGAACCGCCGTCCCAGTGCAGGGCGACGGGCTTGTCGAACGAGCCGCCGCCCACCGCCCAGACGTTGCCGGGCCCGTCGGCGTCCACCGCGGCGAGGCTGCCGGTGTAACCCGCGGGCAGCTCCTGCCAGCCTGAGCCGTTCCAGTGGCGCAGGGTCATCTCCACGCTGTCCTCCCAGCCGTGATAGCCGGCGGCCCAGGCCAGGTCGGGGGAGGCGGCGCTCACGTCGTACAGGCCGCGCTCCCAGCCGGAGTCGTCGGGCAGGCCGGGAACGCGCTCCCACCGCTCCGACACGGGGACGTCCTCGTCGACCGGCGCCGCCGTCTCCGTCTCAGTCCCCGTCTGTGGCGGGGAGGGCTCGGGCAGCGGCTCGGACGCGGGCGGCGACCCGGACGCGTCCGCCGAGGTCTGCGGTGGCGCGGCGGCGCAGCCCTGCGCGACCAGACACGCGGCGACGACCAGCAACCGTGCCCTCATCGGCGCCTCCGCGACAGATCACGACGGATAACGAGGGATCCTACCGTCGAACCTCCTCACATCGGCATGATCGAGAAGGCAGGGGCGCCGTCAGCACCAGGTCAGCGTGGAGTTGACCCTGGTCACGTTGCTGATCGTGTTGTTGCTGCCGGTGCACGGACTCCACCTGATGCCGGTGTTGGAGACCGTCAGGTTCTGGAACCTGATCCCCGATGACGGGGCGAACTCCGTACGGGCCGCGATGCGGACCTCGCCACCGCCGTTGATCGTGCCCGACGAGCCGGCGATGACGACGTTGTGGCAGTTCTCCACCAGGATCGCGTTGTTGCCGGTGTTGGCGAGGTCGACCCGGTCGATGGTGGCGCCGCCGCTCTCGGAGACGCAGAAGATCCCCCGGCCGCCGCCGCGCGCCCTGACCGTGCCGACGCGGATGTTGTTCGGGTACGAGCTGCCGATCCGGCCGTTGCGGTTGGCCATGCGGAAGGCCGCGTACCCGGTGCCCGCGCCGGCGTTGTCGGCGTCCACGGTGCCGACGGTCGCGTTGATCGTCTGGTTGAGCAGCAGGCCGGACTCGCCGACGTCGCGTGCCGTCACGGTGCCGACGGTGAGACCGTCCACGCCGTAGGTCTCCATCGCGTGCGAGCTGGCTCCCTGCACGTACACGCTGTCGACCCGTACGTTGCGGCTCCACTGGCTGGTGTCGCCGCGGTTGTCGACGCGCACGCCGAGGCCCGCGCCGAGCCGCATGTCGAGCTGGCCGAGCCAGACGTTCGTGACGTTGCGCAGGAAGACGCCGTAGACGGGGGTGCCGGTGACGTTCAGGTACGGAACCTCGATGTTCGTGGTGCCGCGCGAGTAGATCGGCGCGTAGTCGCCGGAGCCCGAGCCGGTCACGTTGACGGTGCCGCAGACCGACAGGGAGGTGTAGCTGGGCAGCGAGATGCGGCTGCCGGCGCTCATCGTGCCGTTGCCGCGCACCACGACCCGCTGGATCGAGGTGCGCCCGGCCGTGAGGCTGCCGATGCCGGCCTGGACCGCCGCGCGGAAGTCGGTGCCGGTGTAGACGCCGGCGCCGGCGCTGTTCCGCGCCGTCCAGGTGCTGCCGCTGACCGTGACCTGCGCCTGGAAGGAGCCGTCTCCGCAGGCGGCGGCGGACGCGGGCGCCGCGCCGAACACCACTCCGGCCGCGGCGGCCATCAGCCCGGTGATGGCCGCGACCACCTGGGACAGGGGCCTCCGGCCGGGTGCCGTGGCAAGATCTGTTAGCGCTAACATCAGCTATCGCTCCTTCGTCGCGGGATGGCGGTGATCGCCCCACAGCAAAGAGCGCGCCCCGGCGCATGTCAACGCCGGTGTCAGCGTTCCTGTTGCGGCGCGGGATCACGTACGACGACGTGAAAGAGGTCAGGCCCGCGAAACCGCCCGAACCGCGCGGACCGCGTGCGGTGAAAGTTTCAGGTCCTTGTCAGATCGGCGACCGGCGGCGCGGTGACCGTTTCCGAGCGCCAGAGCAGGAACCCCGTCAGCGCGGCGAGCAGCCCCGCGAGGCCCGCCGCCGCGAAGCCGCCCGCCGGCGCGGAGACGTCGATCGCCATCCCCACCGCGGGCGCCCCGAGCGCGAACCCCGCGCTCGCCGCCGACGAATGCAGCCCGGTCGCCTCGCCGCGCACACTGGCGGGCGTCAGCCGGCTCACCGCGTCGGTGATCGTGGACAGGGTGGGCGCGGTCAGCAGTCCGAGCCCGACGACGGCCGCGCACAGCCACGGCCAGCCGGAGGCGAGCCCCGCGGGTATCGTCACCAGCCCGAGCAGCCCGAGCAGCAGCCAGGTGGGCAGCGGTCGGGGCAGCGCGCCGTAGACCAGCCCGCCCACGACGGACGCCACCCCGCACACGGCGACCACCACGGCCGCCCACGGTGCCTGGCCTGCTTCCCGCAACGTGGCGACGATGGCCAGATCGACGCCGTTGAGCAGCATCGCCACGCCGAATCCCATGGTCAGGACGGCGATCATACGTGCCCCCAGCCACTCCCTGCGCCGGGGCCGGCCGGGCGCCGTGCCGATGGTCTCGCCCTCGCCCCGCAGCGGCGGGTCGAGCAGCGCGATCCCGGCCCCGCCGGCCACGATCGCGGCGCCCACGCCCCACGCCACCACGCCGGGGGACACCGTCGTCGCGAACAGGATCACCACCGCGGGCCCCACCATGTACGACAGCTCGCCCACCACCGACTCCAGCGCGAAGGCGGCCCGCCGCTGCGCCACCGTCGTCATCGCGGCGATGGCCTGCCTGGTGACCGCCTGGACGGGCACCATCAGCAGCCCGGCGGCGAAGGAGGCGGCCACCAGCGCCGGGTAAGGAAGCACGGGCACCACCGCCCAGAACACGAGCTGCGGCACGAGCGTGATCAGCAGCACGAGGCGCAGGCCGCGCCGGTCGATCATCCGCCCCAGCAGCGGCCCGCCCAGCGCGACCCCGGCGGTGAGCGCCGCCATCACGGCTCCCGCCGCCGCGTAACTCAGGCCGAGCGTGACGACGACGATCATCGTCAGCGCCATCGCGTCCGCGGTGATCGCGGTACGGGCGAGCAGGGAGATGCCCAGCAGCGGGGTCAGCCCCGGCACCGCGAGCACCTGTCGAAATCCGGTCACCGGTTCGACGGTAGTCATCCGGGCAGGCCATAGGAAGTCGTCATTTCGTAGGGTCAGGCATAATTAATGCTTATGGCCCGTGACCTTGAGGCCGCCCTGCTGCGGTCGTTCGTCGCCACCGTCCAGGCCGGCAGCATCAGCCGGGCCGCGGCGGCGCTCGGCCGCACCCAGCCCGCGCTCAGCCAGCAGTTGCGCAAGCTCGAACGCACCATCGGCAGCCCGCTGCTGCTCAGGGCGCCCTCCGGCGTCACGCTGACCCGGGTGGGCGAGGAGCTGCTGCCGTACGCCGAACGCATCCTCGCGCTGTCGGCGCAGGCGCTGGCCGAGACCGGGCGGGCGCTCACCGGGCACTGCGGCCTCGGGTTGCACGAGGACCTGGCCGCCTCCCGCCTGCACCAGGCACTCGCCGACCTCGCCCGGCTGCACCCCGGCGCGACGCTGGAGGTGCTCACGCTCACCGGCGCGGCCACGCGGGAGGCGTACGACTCGGGCCGCGTGCAGCTCGTCCTCGACGAGGTCCCCGAGCTGCCCCGGGCGCCGAAGTGGACGGTGCGGCTGCCGCTGGTGTGGGCGATCGGGCAGGGGGTCGCCGTCGATGCCGATCCGCTGCCGGTGGTGCTGTTCGCGAACCCGTGCGCCTGGCGGACGGCGGTGCTGGACGCGATGGAGAGCTTGGGACGGCCGTGGCGGGTGGCGTTCGAGAGCAACAGCCTCGCCGGGGTGCTCGCCGCCCTGCGGGCCGGGCTCGGGGTGGGCGCGTTGCTGCCCGCCAACCTCGAACCGTCCATGGCCTGTCATGACCCTTCGGCGCTGCCGCCCCTGCCGGACGTCGAACTCGGCCTCGCCCGCCACCCGGGCACCGAGGGCGATCCGCTCGTCGACGCCGTCGAGACCGCCCTGCGCCGGATGCTCTGAGGCCCCGGCGCAGGGCGTTCGCTACTGGGCCTGCTGGTCGTAGAGGCCGTCCATCATGCGCAGCAGTGGCGCGGGGTAGGAGCCCTCGCCCTCGTCGCTGAACTGCCCTCCGTACGACGCCTGCCAGTCGCCGGTCGAGGTGTTGCGGATGGAGGTGTGGCTGAGCGTGCCGCCTTCGGCGTTCGAGCCGTAGAGAGCCCAGTGGTGGGCGGTGCGCTTGTTGGTCGCCGAGTCGGAGCTGACCGTGTCGTCGTGACTTGAGGCGAGGAACGTGTAGTCCGTACCCATCTGGGAGGGCGGCTGCTTGCCCAGCCAGCTGATGAACCCGCTGCCGGGACGCATGTCGCTGCACTGCTCGTGGGTGATGGCGCAGGCGGTCACCACCGCGCTGCCGATGCCCTGATGCGGCGTGGCGAACGTGACCATGTCCTCGATGTAGAGGAACGGCGGCCAGTCCCTCGGCCAGTCGGTCGCGCCGATGTCGTCAGGATCGACGCTCACCCCGCTCAGGTCGGGCGCCGGCTTGCCCACGCCGTACCTGTTGACGCCTTCGATGGCCGCCTTCGCGACCAGGCCGCCCATGGAGTGCGTGACCACGTCGATGGCCACGTCCTTGCTGGAGTACAGGTAGTAGACGGTCCACGCGAACTGGCGGCCGACCTCCTGGATGCGCGTGTCCGTGGTGCCCCGGAGCCTGAGGTCGCAGTTGGTGGCCTTGTTGTAGTAGCCGAAGGTGACGACGTCGCCCCAGCCGCCCGCGTTCAGCACGTTCTCGGCGCTGTTCCAGGCGCCGGAGCAGCTGATGTCGGCCTCTCTGTCGAACCCGTGGACCATGACCGTGACCCGGTGCCCGTCGGCGCGCGCGGGCGCGGCCGACGCGGCCGGTGCGGTGGCGATCAGGGTGGCCGCGACCACTGCCCCGACCAGGGACAGGGCGAATCCGGACTTGGCTAATCTGTACATCCGCGGTCTCCGTTCCGTTGAGCCGGAGGCAGAGTAACCCGCGGACGATCATCGCGCGCCTCAGTTGAACAGCGCTTACCCGCGCCCGGCCCGCGTGCGCAGGTGCGCACGGCCGTCGCCCGTCCCGGAGAAAGCCCGCAGCACTTGAACGGCCCCGCCAGGCGGGCGACCGCGGACCAAGGACCGCCTTCTGGCGCGGCCGGCGGTCAGGCGGAGCGGGTGGCCGGCCCTTCGGCGGCGCGGGCCAGCACGTCGTGGACGAGGTCCACCACTTCGTCGGGGGTGAACTCCATGGCGTTCTCGCCGACGCTGACCTCGAACGCGCACCGGCCGGGCTCGGACGCCGACCGTACCCGGCCCCAGAGCTGGATGCCGTGCTCGGCGAGGAGCTCCTGACCGGCCCGTTCGACGGCGGCGCGGCCGGCGGGCAGGTGGACGTGGAACAGCGGGGTCTGCGGCGGGTCGGGGTGGGCGCGGGCGGCGCCGTCCTTGTTGATCGCGGCCGCGATGGCGATGGCGTGCTCGCGGTAGGCGGGCATCCGCTCGGCCAGGGTGTCGAGGTGGACCAGCGCGGCCAGGGCGAGCGGCCAGGCGTCGCGGATGCCGCCGCCGAGCCGTTGCCGCCACACCCGCGCCGCGTCCACGGTGGCCGCGTCGGAGGCGAGCACAGCGCCGCGCACACCCTGCAGACTCTTGTAGAGGGAGACGTAGACGGTGTCGAACAGGGCGGCGATCTCGTCGAACGGCCGCCGGTAATAGGTCTGGGCCTCCCACAGCCGGGCGCCGTCCAGGTGCGCGGCGGCGCCGGTGGCGCGCACGAGCGCGACCTGCTCGCCCAGCTCGTCCCAGGTGGGCAGCAGGCCGCCGAGGTCGCGCTGCGGCAACTCCCACACGGCCGCGGCGAGCCGCTCGCCGACGGCCGCCAGGTCCGCGGCCGTCATCAGCTCGTGCGGGTCGCCCGTGCGGTGGAACGTCAGCCCGTGGACGGCGTTGTAGCCCTGCTCCTCCCACACGTCCAGGTGCGACTGCGGATGGGCGGCGAACGTACGGCGGCCGCGCCGGTCGGCGTGCACCCGCAACGCGGTCTGCTGGGCCATCGTGCCGCTGGGGAAGAACAGCGCGCGCTCCTTCCCGAGCAGTTCGGCCAGCCGCCGCTCCAGCACCGCGACGGGACCTCGCGGCCCGTCGGCCGGAGTGTCGTCGTCCACCAGGGCCAGCATCTGCTCCAGCATCCTGCGCGGCCCCCGGCGGATGGGCGCGTGCAGGAACAGCGATCGCCGCACCTGCGGGCCGGTGTCGGGCATGAACGTCTCCTTCGTCATTACGGTCATCCGAAAAGTCGGCATATGAGCGCCTCGATCCAGCCGCCGACGATCACCGGTACGCCTGGCGCCCTCGTCCGCGAGCCCGGCTCCGGGTCACCCGTGCTCGGCGTGCCGGCCGTGGTCGGTGACCTGGGCGTCGAACCAGGCGTGCAGCGCCTCGCGGAGTGCCGGGTCGGAGGTGGTGTAGGTGATCTCGGCCCCGGCGGGAGCCTGCGCGTAGCGGATGCCGATCCGGCCGTGGCCCGCCTCGAGCTCCCGCAGACCGGGCATCTCGCCGCCGTGGATGGAGGCGGGATCGCCGTAGTCGCCCGCGCTGAACCCCGCCGCCTCGGCGGTCAGATGCTCGCGGATCAGAGCCACCTGCTCGGCGTCGGCAGGGTCGTCGGAGCTGACGGTCTGCACGCCGCCGGTGGCGGTCTTGGTGAAGCGGTGGGTGGTGCGCTCCAGGTCGAACGGCATCACCGTGCGGCCCTTGGCCGCGATCTCGGCCTGGCGGGCGGCCACCGCCCGCTGCTCGTTCGTCCTGATGAGCACGTACGCCGTCGCGGCGACGGCGACGGCGACGGCGACGAGGGCGAGGGCGAGCGCGGCGAGGAGCGCCTGGACGCGTCGATTCTCACGTTTCATCGATGGCCTTCGTCAGGATGCTCAGGGCGCGCAGCACGTCGGCGCGTTCGCCCTCGGGGACACGGTCCAGGACGGCGGAGAACCGCTTCGCCCTGGCCTCGGCCAGGCGGGCCGCGGCGTTCGTGCCGTGCTGAGTGAGCCGGACCAGCACGCCGCGTCCGTCGTCCGGCGCGGGGGTGCGCTCGGCCCAGCCGCGGGTGATGAGCTGCGTAACCAGGCGGCTGGTGGTGCTCTTCTCCAGTCGCAGCCGGTGCGCCAATTCGCTCTGGCGCAACGCGCCGTCCCTGGCCAGCTCGCCCAGGGCGTGCGCCTCCGAGGTCGGGATGGGCTGCCCGCACGGGGTCTGGTCCGGCTGGTGCAGCCCGAAGGCCCGGACGAACCGGGACACGGCCTCCTGGAGCTCGCGATCATCCGACATGGTTCGACCATACAACCATCTGGTTGTACCACGCAACCAGATGGCGGCTCGCCACCGAAGGGCAGACATAAGAGGTAGAACGTTCGGTCTTGACGAAGGTGTCAGGCGTGCCCAATGATGGGACCGAACGTTCTACCTCATCGGTGAGATCTGAGACCTGACCGCACCTGTCGTCAGGAACGTCGCAGCCGCTTCGCCCGAAGCACCTATGAACCCGAAAGGCCACATCATGCGCAACCTCGTTCTCCGCCGTGCCGCCCTCGCCGTCGGCGCCCTCGCCCTGATCGGCGCCACCGCGCCGAGCGTGGCGCTGGCGGACGGCACCGGATCGGCGTCCGCCGCCGCCCAGAAGCCGACCGTCGTGCTCGTCCACGGAGCCTGGGCGGACTCCTCAAGCTGGTCGTCGGTGATGGAACGCCTGCGCGAGGACGGCTATCCGGTACGCGCCATCGCCAACCCGCTGCAGGGGCTCACCAGCGACACGGCCTACGTCAACAGCTACCTGGCCACGGTCGACGGCCCCATGGTGCTGGTCGGGCACTCCTACGGCGGCGCCGTGATCACCAACTCCGGCGTCTCCGACCCCGACGTCAAGGCCCTGGTCTACATCGCCGGTTTCATCCCCGCGAAGGGTGAGACGGTGGGCGAGCTGGCCGGCAAGTCCTCGACGCCCATCCCGCTGGTCTCGGTCGCCGTCCCTGACGGCACGGAGGTGTCCATCGACCCGGACCACTTCCGTGACGCCTTCGCCGGCGACGTCGACAGGACCACCGCCGCCGACATGGCGGCCACCCAGCGGCCCGCCGACACCAGAGCGGTCTCCGACGCCGGCGTGGAGGAGGCGTACCGCACCGTCCCCTCCTGGAGCCTGATCACCCGCCAGGACCACGCCATCGCCCCCGACCTCCAGCGCTTCATGTCCAAGCGGGCGGGCGCGCACATCGAGGAGGTCAGTGCCTCCCACGCGGTGATGGTCAGCCGTCCCGACGCCGTCACGCGGGTGATCGAGGACGCGGCCCGCAGCGTCCGGTGAAACGCGTTCCGCACCCGATTTCTCGAGACAGGAGTTCCGTGTCCACGACGCCACATCCACGGCTCGGCCCGCTGACCGGCACCCTGCGCCAGGCCATCCGCAGGGGCCGCGTGGCCACCACCGGGCCTGACTACGACGCCGGCCGGGCCGTCTGGAACGGCGCCGTGACCGCCCGCCCCGGCGTCGTCGTCCGGTGCGCCGACGCGGCCGAGGCCAGGGCCGCCGTGCTGGCCGCGGGGGAGGCCGGGGTGCCTCTCTCCGTGCGCGGCGGCGGCCACGACTGGGGCGGAAGGTCGCTGAGCGACGGCGGCCTGACCATCGATCTGTCCGGTCTGCGCCGGGTGACGGTGGACGCCGAGGCGAAGGTCGCGACCGTGTCCGGCGTGGCCACGGCCGGCGACGTCGTCCGCGCCGCCCAGCCCTTCGGCCTGATCGCCGCGACCGGCTCCGCCGGCTCCGTGGGCATGGCGGGCCTGACGCTCGGCGGCGGCTACGGGCCGCTCAGCGGCCGCTTCGGTCTCGCCCTGGACAACCTGCTCTCCGCCGACGTGGTGCTCGCCGACGGCTCCGTCGTCACCACCGACCGCGAGCGGGAGCCGGACCTGTTCTGGGCCCTGCGCGGCGGCGGCGGGAACTTCGGTCTCGTCACCTCGATGCGGGTACGCCTGCACGCCGTGCCGACGCTGCTGTCCGGCATGGTGCTGTTCCCGTGGGACCAGGCCGGGACCGTGCTGGCCGGGCTGCCGGAGGTCCTGGCCGGGAGCGCGGACGAGCTGACCGTGCAGTTCGGCGTCCTGGCAGGACCCGACGGCCGGCCCATGGTGTTCCTCTCGCCGACCTGGAGCGGCGACGACGCGGCGGCGGGCGGCCGCGCGCTGGCCCGGCTCGACGCCCTCGGCACGCCCCTCGTCTCGCAGATCGCCCCGGCCACCATGCCCGAGCTGCTCGCGGGCATCGACGCGCAGTTCCCCTTCGGCCGGCACGTCGAGATCCGGCCCCGCTGGGTGCCGTCACCGACCTCCGGGGTCCGGGACGCGCTGAGCCTCGCGGGCGCCACCCTGACCTCGCCCTACTCGGCCGTGTCCGTGCACAGCCTGCACGGGGCCGCGGCGCGCGTACCCGTGACGGAGACGGCGTTCGGCAACCGCGACCCGCACCTCATGATCGAGATCATCGCCCTCTGGGAACCCGGCGACACGCGTGCGGCGGAGCACCGCGCGTGGGCCGCCGACGTGACCGGTGCCCTCGACCCCGACGCGCTGCCGGGCGGTTACCCCAACCTGCTCGGGGAAGACGAGGTCGCACGGATCGCGCACGCCTACGGTCCTAACACCGAGCGGCTGCTGGCGGTCAAACGCCGTTTCGACCCGGACCACGTCTTCCACGCGATCCCGCTGCCGGACCCGTCATGAAGCTTCTAGATCCAAATAGAGGTAGGCAAATGAACCTGCGTACAAGGATGACGCGATTCGCGATGATCGCCGGAATGTTCGGAGCGGCGACCGGGCTGGCCGCCCCGCCGGCCGCGGCCGCGGTGGCCCCGGCGAGTGCAGGCAGCTCGGTCGAGGCGACCGCGTCACGTGGCAGGCTCGGCCCCCTGACGGACCTGGTCATCGAACGCATCCGCGTGGGCGACGACGTGGCGGCCTCCAAGTTCGGCACCGACTCGCCCATCGAGGACCCCGTACGCGAGCAGCAGGTCCTTGCGCAGGTCAGGAAGCAGGCCGCCGCGGCCGAGCTGGACCCGGACGCGGCGGTGGCGTTCTTCCGCGACCAGATCACGGCCAGCAAGGTCGTGCAGAAGGGACTGTTCGCCCGCTGGACCGCGCATCCGCAGGAGGCGCCCACGACGCGCCCCGACCTCGGCCAGATCCGCGAGCGGCTCGACCGGCTGACCACGGACCTGCTCGCCGAGCTCAAGAACACCGAGCGGGTGCGGGACAGGCCGGTCGCGTGCTCGGTGCAGCTGGCGCTGGCCACCGCGTCGGGGGCGTCACGGGAACGGCTGGACCGGCTGCACCGCCAGGCGCTCAAGGCGGCGACCCCGTCCGTGTGCCGTACCGGTGAGGGCGGGCCGGCCGCTCGCCGCTGACGGCCCTTGGCGTCGCGGGGACTGGAAGATCGGCTACGGCCCCTCGCACCACCTGGTCGACGCGGTCTGACCCGCCGGCCGGGTCGTGCACGCCCCCGATCGGACCGCGCACGACGCCGACCGGCCCCGCCACCCCGCTGCTAACGGGTGATGTCGAGCCGGTCCAGGTTGAGGAAGTTCGACCCCATTTCGAGCTGGATCGTGTTGTACCCCCGCGCGAGGTTCACGCCGCTCAGTACGGCCGTGTTCCACGTGCCCCAGCCGCCGGTGGAGGCGAACGGCTGGCCGGCGGTGACCTGGGCGCCGTTCACGAGGACCCGGCGGGTGGCGTCGCCCGCGCCGGCGGCGTAGCGGAAGCGCAGCTGGTGTGCCCCCGCGGAGGCCACGTTGACGTGGAACGTGAGCGTCTGGCGGGCGGTGTTCCAGCCGGCCAGGTAGCCACGGCCGCTGAAGCCGGGCTGGCTGCTCTCCGAGCCGATGCCGGACGGCCGCGCGTTCTCGGCCTCGTAGACGCCGTTCTCCGGCTGGAGCCCGGAGTTGCCGTCCGGCTGGACGATCTGCAGCGTGCTGACGGCGGCGGCCGCGGTCAGGCTCTGCAGGTACGTGCTCGGAGCCGGCGCCGACCAGTCCGGGCCCACGAGGCCGTCGGACGTGCGGCGGTGCTGCCACGCCTGGGTGGCGTTGCGCTGCAGGAACGGCAGGTACTGGCGCTGCCCGTGCTCGGTGACGAGGGTGTTGAGCCCGCGGATCAGCCGCGCCTTGAAGCCGCCGCCGTCATTGACACCCTCGTGCAGCACCGTGCCGCCGTTGGTCAGGTTGGCGGTGGCCCAGTCGGCCGCCGCGCGGGCGTCGGCCAGGTAGGACGCCGTTCCTGTGGCCTTGTACAGCGCGGCGGCGGCGCTGATGTAGGTCCCGAAGTTGTAGGTGAAGTCCCATTTGACGAGAGTGCCGGAGCCCTCCAGGTGGTCGTAGACGTGCCCCGACTCCTGGAGGTTCGCCTTGATCCAGGCGAACAGGTCCCGCGCCCGGTTCAGGTAGCTCGCGTCGCCGGTGGCGGCGTAGAGCTTGGTGGCGGTGAGCACGGCCGGGGCGTTGGTGGCCACGTTCTTCTGGTTGCGCGTGTTGTTCTGCCACCAGATGCCGCCGCCGTACGTGGAGTCCTGCTCGGCCCAGATGCGGTCGAACAACGACCGCGACCGGTCCAGGTACGTGGTGTTACGCGTGATCTCGTACGCCCGCGCACTGGCCAGCGCCCACCAGCCCAGGTCGTCGTTGAAGTCGTTCTCGAACGTCGGGTAGTAGGCGAGGAACCCGGCGTACACGTCGTCGATCATCGTGCGGTACGTGGCCTTGCCGGTGCGCTGGTAGGCGTCCATCACCAGCTCCCACAGCTGGGCCTCCCACCAGAAGTCGGTGTAGCGGCCGTTCTCGGGGCCGTGCGCGTGCTCGTGGATCTGCCGGTCGCTGTTGGTGTAGAAGTACTTCTTCGCCGGGTCCCAGAAGGTCGTGACGAACGCCGACATGGCGGCGTCGGCATCGGCGGGGACGTGGGCCGGGCGGCGGCCCGCTTCGGGAACGGCGGCGTGGGCCGGCTGGACGGGCTGGATGAAGACTGCCGACAACAGAACACCGGCAGCGGCGACGCGTAATCTCATCTGCGCTTCCCTAGTTGAGGTTGTTGTCCTTCAGCACCCGGTCGCCCTGCTGCTGCGCCTGGGTGAGGGCCTGCTGTGCGCCGGCCTTGCCCTCCAGGAAGAGCTGGAGGTTCGGGATGACCGCCTCCTCCTCCATCGGCGCGTAGCCGGCGCAGGCGGGGCGGGTCTTGGCGAACTTCAGCGTGTCGAGGATCGGCTTCCAGAACGGGTCGCCGGAGAAGAACGGATCCTCCGACGCCTGCACGTTGCCGGGGATGTTCAGGCTGGTCTTGGCCCACAACATGGAGTTGTCCTTCTCGGCCGTCCACCACTTGATGAACTCCCAGGACGCGTCCTTCTGCTTGGCGGCGCGCGGGATCACCAGGCCGAAGCCGCCCATGAGGCTGGCGTTGCCGCCCTGCGGCCCGCTCGGCGGCGGCACGATGCCGAAGTCCAGGTCCTTGCCGTACTTCTTGTACGTGGTGATGTTCCACGGCCCGGTGAGGATCATGGAGACCTTGCCGGTGGCGAACGCGTCGGTGCCCTCGCCGAGGCCCTTCTCGAAGCCGCTCTGGTAGACGCCCTCCTTGATCATCCGGCTCCACAGGTCGAGTGTCTGCAGGCCCTGCGGGCTGTTGAAGGCGGTGCGCGAGCAGTCGTCGGTGACCATCTGGCCGCCGGCCTGGGCCAGGTACATGCTGAACAGGCCGGCGTCGTCCATGGACAGTCCGGCGCGGACGAGCTTGCCGCCGTCGCGCTTGGTCAGCTTCACCGCGGCCTGCTCCAGCTCGGCCCAGGTCTTCGGCGGTTCGACGCCGGCCTCCTTGAGGTGGGCCTTGTTGTAGAACAGGGCGCGGGCGTCCACCGTGAGCGGCAGCCCGTACAGCTTGCCGTCGTGGGTGAGCTCGCGCACGGCCTCACCGTAGAAGCGGTCCGGCGGGATGCCGTCCTTCTTGAGCCGCTCGTCGAGCGGCTCCAGCACGTTCTTGGGCGCGTAGCTCGCGGTCCGCCAGCGGTCCCAGAACATGACGTCGGGGGCCTGGCCCGAGGTGGAGGCGGTGAGGAACTTGGTGAGCATGTCCTCCTGGACGACGTACTCGACCTGGATGCCGGGGTGGGTCTTGTTGAAGGCCGCGGTCATCGTCCTGAACTGCTGCTCGCCCTCTCCGGACCAGTCGCCCCAGAACTTCAGCCGCACCACGTCGCCCGAGGAGGACGAGGAGGACGAACCGGAGGAGGCGCAACCAGTGGTGATCACCGTGGCGACGGCGAGGGCGGCGGCTGCCAGCCGCCTGGTCAGGGTCGCGTGCATCGGCGGCTCACTTCCTTTCGTGAAGACATGTCATTGGAGACCGGAGCCGGTGAAGGCCAGTCCCCGGGTGAGGTAGCGCTGTGCGAAGGCGAACAGCAGCAGGGTGGGCGCCATGGCGACGATGGATCCGGCCATGAGCGGCCCGTAGTCGGTCTGCTTGTTGAAGGAGAAGGCGGCCAGGCTCATCTGGATGGTGTTCATGTCGGGGTCGTTGAGCACGATCAGCGGCCAGAGGAAGCCGTTCCAGCCCGCGACGAACGTGAACACCGCGAGCGTGGCCAGGGCGGGACGACACAGAGGCAGGTAGATCTTCCAGAAGATGCGGAACTCGGGGCAGCCGTCCACCCGGGCCGCCTCGCCCAGGTCCTTCGGCAGGGCGAGGAAGAACTGCCGCATCATGAACACGGAGAACGCGCCGACCGCGCCCGGCAGGATGACCGCCCAGTACGTGTTCAGCAGCCCGACGCCGCCCTGCCCCATGAGGTCGTTGCCGCCGGCCAGCGGCATGCTGCGGACGATGACGAACGACGGCACGAGCGTCACCACGGCCGGCACCATCATCGAGCCCAGCAGCAGCCGGAACAGCACCCGGCTGCCCCGGAACGGCAGCCGCGCGAAGGCGTACCCGGCCAGCGCCCCGAGCAGCAGGTTGGTGATCACCCCCGCCACGGCCAGCAGCATCGAGTTGGCGAAGTGCCGGGCGAACGGCACGGTGGTGAACGCCGACCAGTAGTGCTCGAAGGTGATCGAGCTGGGCAGCCACTTGATGGGCAGTGCGATGATCTCGTCGTCGGGCTTGAGCGACGTGCTGAGTGACCACAGGAACGGCAGCAGCATGAACAGCCCGACGACCGTGAGCACGCCGTAGAACAGGGCGATCCTGATCCGCCTGGCCATGGTCATGTCTCGTCACTCCGGTTGATCCGCATGTTGATCACGGTGACCGCCACGATGATGAGGAAGAGCGTGAACGCCTGCGCCGATGCGTAGCCCATCTGCAGCCGGTTGAAGGCGGTCTCGTAGATCTGGTAGACGGGCGTCAGCGTCGAGTTGCCGGGACCGCCCTTGGTCATCACGTACGCCTGGTCGAAGAGCTGAAAGGCGCCGATCAGCGACAGGGTCGTGACGAACAGCGTGGTCAGCCGCAGCTGCGGCCAGGTGACGTGGACGAACGTGGCCCAGCGCCCGGCCCCGTCGAGGGCGGCGGCCTCGTACAGGTGCGTGGGGATGTTCTGCAGGCCCGCCAGGTAGATCAGCATGTTGGAGCCGACCCCCTGCCAGAGCGTGACCAGCACGATCGACACCATGGCCGTGCTGCTGTCGCCCACCCACGCCGGGCCTGGGATGCCGAAGAAGCCGAGGATCTCGTTGATCGGCCCGTAGTGGCTGTTGAGCATCCAGGTCCACACCGTCGCGGCGGCCACCGGCGAGGTCACCACGGGGATGTAGTAGATGGTGCGGAAGACGCTCATCGCCGGCAGCCTGCTGTTGAGCGCCACCGCCAGGAGCAGCGAGGCGGCGATCATCAGCGGCACGAACATCGCGCAGTAGAGCAGGATGTTCTTCAGCGTGGTGAAGAAGGTGGTGTCTTCGAGCAGCCTGGCGTAGTTCTGCAGGCCGGCCCACTGCGGCGGTGTGAAGACGTCGTACGTGGTGAAGCTCAGGCCGAGCGCGCCGGCCACGGGCAGCACGGTGAAGACGACGAACAGCACCATCGGCGGAGTGGCGAACAGCACCCCGGCCCGCGCCTGGTGCCGGGACATCCGGGACCGCCGCCGCCTCGCCTGTCCGGGGGAGGCCCGGCCGACCGCGGGTGGGCCGGCGAGCGTCTGGGTCATGTCAGCGCCACCTCCATGGCGAACTGCGCGTACAGGCTGTTGGCCCAGCCGAACCAGGGGCGGGTGAAGACGCCGGGGTCGTCGGGGTCCAGGCTCTCGTGGACGTATCCGGTGCCGGCCGTGGTGGCGGCGAGCATGTCCAGCAGCTCCGCCTGTTCGGCCGGGTCGGTGCTGGTGAGGCCCTGCATGGTCAGCGACATCGGCCAGATGTGGCCGGGCGCGGTGTGCGGGCTCCCCACGCCGCGGGCGTGCTTGCCCGAGCTGTAGTGCGGGTTGCCCGGGCTGAGGACGAAGGCCCGGGTGTTGCGGTACGTGGGGTCCGTGGCCGGGCGGTAGCCCAGGTAGGGGATGGACAGCAGGCTCGGGACGTTGGCGTCGTCCATGAGCAGGTGGTTGCCGAGGCCGTCGGTCTCGTACGCGTAGACGGGCCCGTGCTCGGGATGGTCGACGACCGCGTACCGGCCGATGCCCTCCTCGATCTCTGCGCGCAGCGCGGCGGCGTCGTCGGCCAGGGCCGTGTCGGCGTAGAAGTCGTGGGCGAACGCGGCCACGTGGCCGAGCACGACGACCGCGAACATGTTGGACGGGACGAGGAAGCCGTAGGTGCAGGCGTCGTCGCTGGGCCGGAACGCCGAGCGGACCATGCCGGTGTACCCGCACTCGGGGCCGCGTCCCTCGTTGACCAGCGTGTCCGTGGGCTGCTGGGGGTTCGGGCGGACGAAGCGGTACGGCGAGGACTCGGGGTGCTGCTCGGTGCGCATGGTCGCGACCGCGACGGTGAGCATGCGGTGCACGGCCTCGTCGAACACC
Organism: Nonomuraea maheshkhaliensis; assembly: GCF_039529435.1. Lineage (NCBI taxonomy): Bacteria > Bacillati > Actinomycetota > Actinomycetes > Streptosporangiales > Streptosporangiaceae > Nonomuraea > Nonomuraea maheshkhaliensis. The sequence continues at coordinate 18,658 of NZ_BAAAMU010000031.1, read as the reverse complement.
TCGGCGTCGCCGGTGACCGTCCAGTAGAGGTGCAGCAGCCGCAGCGGGTGGCACAGGGAGTCCAGCTCCCACTTGCGCTCCCAGACCCAGGGGGTGAGCTCGGTCCGGTCGTCCTGGTGGCCCATGCCGTCGGGGCCCTCGTTGAACGCGTTGGCGTACGGGTCGAGGGCGACGTACCGGGCGTGGCGGCGGATCACCCCGCGGACCATGGCCCGCAGGCCGTCGTCGTCGGCGGCGTGGCGCACGTACGGCTCGATCTGGGCCGCGGAGTCGCGCAGCCACATGGCCGGGATGTCGCCGGTCAGCACGAACGTGGTCCCGTCCGGCAGCCGCCTGACCGTGGTCTCCAGCGTGTTGAGGAAGCACTGCTCGAACATCGCGGCGGCCTCGGGGAACCGGGGCGCCAGCAGTGTTCGTACGCGGTCGGCCACGTCGTGCAGCACAGTTGGGACAGCGTTCACGCGTTTCCCTTCGTGAGGTGCGCGAGATGTCATCTGAGGGAAACGTAGGAATCAAGTTGGCATAAGTCAATATGTTTCGATGGTTCAATTTATGAGATGATATATATCTAGATGTGCTGACATACCAAGCTATGAAGGGGAAGAGTGGCTGCGAGAGGCCCGCTCCTGTACGAGCGGATCATTGATTACCTCCTGGACGAGGTCCGGCGTGGAGCGCTGACCCCCGGCGACCGCGTCCCCTCGGAGATGGAGCTGGCCGAGCGGTTCGAGGTCAGCCGGATCACCTCGAAGAAGGCGCTGGAGATCCTCCAGCAGGCCGGCGTCGTGCACCGGGTCCGCGGCAAGGGCTCGTTCGTGGCCGCGGAGCTGCCCGACCTCGACTCCCTGGCGCTCTCACCGGTCCGCGCGGCGGCTGAGGGCGAGCGGGTGCCCGGCACGATCGCGATGATCTATCCGGACGCGTCCGAGGCGTACGGGCTGGAGCTGCTCTGCGCGGTCGAGGAGCGCTGCGCCGAGCGCGGCATCACCCTGGTGATCAAGCGGACCCGCGGCAGCCAGGAAGAGGAGGAGAAGGCCATCGAGTCGATGGTCGACGCCGGGCTCGCCGAGGGCCTGATCGTCTTCCCCGTGCACGGCGAGTACTACAACGCCGGCCTGCTCCGCACCATCCTCGACGGCTTCCCGCTCGTCCTCGTGGACCGCTATCTGGCCGGGATCCAGGTGTGCGCCGTGCACACCGACAACGTCGCCGCCGCGCGCGCCCTGACCGAGCGCCTGCTCGACCAGGGGCACCGGCACATCGCGTTCGCCTCCCCGCCGCCGGAGAACACCTCCAGCATCGAGGAGCGGCTGGAGGGCTTCCGCGCCGCCTTCACCGGGCGCGGCCTGTCCCTCGACTTCGTGCACCAGCTGACCGACCTGTCCAGCACGCTGCCTGGCGCGTTCACTCCCGACAACGTGCGGGCCGACGTCGAACGCATCCGCGCCTTCCAGGCCCGCGAGCCCGAGGTGACCGCGTTCGTGGTGTGCGAGTACAACCTGGCGCGGGTCATGGGCCGGGCCATCTCCGGCACGGAGCCGCGCCCGCTCATCGCCTGCTTCGACTCACCCCTCGACCCGGTCGCCGGGCCGGGCTTCCTGCACGTGCGGCAGGGGCAGCGGGAGATGGGCCGGCAGGCGGTGGACCTGCTGCTGGCCCAGATGCGCGGCGAGCCGGTGCCGCCACGCTCCATCGTCCCGTTCTCGATCGTCGACCCCGAGACCAGCTGATCCACGGAGGACCCACCCTTGTCGCTGCCCGACCTCTGGAACGACCGCGCCGACCTGGCTCAGCGCAGCCTCGACCACTACTTCGCCGCCCCCGGTGACCAGCTCTTCGACAACTGGCACCCGCTGGAGCCCGGCGACAACGACACCTTCAACTACTGGTGGCTCGCGCACGCCATGGACGTGCGCATCGACGCCCACCGGCGGACCGGCGACCCGGCCCGGCTCGACCAGGCCGCGGCGATCCTGGCGGGTATCCGCCGGCGCAACGGCGGCCGGCTCTTCAACGACTACTTCGACGACATGCTCTGGCTCGCGCTCGCGACCCTGCGCCTGGCCGAGGCCACCGGCTCCGCCGACCTGCGCCACGACGTCATCGTGATCTGGCAGCACGTGCTCGACGACGGCTGGAACGACCACGAGGGCGGCGGCATCGCCTGGCGCGTCCAGCAGCCGTACTACAAGAACACCCCCGCCAACGGCCCCTTCGCCATCCTGTCGGCCCGCCTTCACCGCGTCACCGGCGACCCCCGCTACCTGGAGTGGGCGGTCAGGACGATGGACTGGCTGGAGGGCGCCCTGGTGCGGCCGGACGGCTTCGTCGAGGACGGCGTCAACCGCCAGGAGGATCACGCCATCGACGTGCAGTGGCGCTTCACGTACAACCAGGGTCTCTACGCCGGGGCCTGCGTCGAGCTCGCCCAGGCGCTCGGCCGGGACGACTACCTGTCCCGCGCCACCCGCACGGCCCGCACGGCCATCACGGAGCTGAGCTCGGACGGCGTCTTCGCCCACGAGGGCGACGGCGGCGACGAGGGCCTGTTCAAGGGCATCTACTACCGGTACGCCCACCGCCTGCTGGAGGCCCAGGACGTGCCGGAGGTCCGGGACTTCCTGCTGGACAGCACCGAACGGCTGTGGAAGTCGTCCCTGCGGGACGGCCTGCTGCTGGCCGGCCAGAACTGGAACCACCCGCCGGGCCCGAAGGTCTCACTCTCGGCCCAGCTCAGCGCGGTGATGGCCACCGAGGCCTGCGCCGCCCTCACCACCGGCTGACGGCCCCCCGCCGAGACTGGGAACTCATGAGGGCTTTCACTGCGCTGCCAGCGCCGAGAACGTCACTCCGGTCAGCTCCTCGGACACCGTCCACAGGCGCTGCTGGACGGCCTGGTCATGGGAGGCGGGGCTGGAGGTGACCAGTTTCGGGTAGCCGCTGATCTCCCCCCGGTTGCCGGGGCCGTAGTACTGGCCGCCCGTGACGGCCGGGTCGGTGGCGGCGCGCAGGGTGGGCAGGGCGCCCATGTCGGAGTCCTGGGTGAGCAGCGGCGCGAGCCAGGTGATGGGCAGGCGGAGCAGGGCGGGCGTGTTGCGGGCGAGTTCGGTGTTGGACACGCCGGGATGCGCGGCCACCGCGATCGTGGTGCCGTACGGGGCGAGCCGGCGCTGCAGCTCGTACGTGAACAGCAGGTTGGCGAGTTTCGACTGGCCGTAGGCGCCGACGCGGCTGTACGAGCGCTCCCACTGCAGGTCGTCGAAGTGGATGGCGGCCCTGATGCGGTGGCCGGTGCTGCTGACCGTCACGACGCGGGAGCCGGGCACGGGCAGCAGCCGGTCCAGCAGCAGGCCGGTCAGGGCGAAGTGGCCCAGATGGTTGGTGCCGAACTGCAGCTCGAAGCCGTCGGCGGTGCGCTGCGGCGGGGTGTACATCACGCCCGCGTTGTTGATGAGGAGATCGATGCGCGGGTACGTGGCGCGCAGGTCGGCCGCCGCGGACCGGATCGAGTCGAGTGAGGTCAGGTCGAGGGCCTGGACGGCGACGTCGCCGCTGATGCGGCCGGCCGCCTGCCTGCCCTTCTCGACGTTGCGTACGGCCAGTACCACCGTGGCCCCGTGCTCGGCCAGCATCCGCGCGGTCTCGAAGCCCAGCCCGGTGTTGGCGCCGGTCACGATCGCCACCCGCCCGCTCTGGTCGGGGATGTCCTGTTCGGTCCAGTTGCCACTCATGAGGTCCTCCTAAAGAACCGTCGGTCTCTTACGTGCCTCAACATAAGAGACCATCGGTCTGCTGTCAAGAGACTGCCGGTCTTTAAGCTAGGGTGATGGCTGTGACATTCAAGCGGGCGCGTAGTGAGGAGCAGCGGGAGATCCGCCGCCAGGTGATCCTGGACACGGCGGCGGCGATGCTCGACGAGATGCCGGTGGCCGAGGTGAGCCTCAACGAGCTCAGCCGGCGCGTGGGCCTGGCCAAGTCGAACGTCCTGCGCTACTTCGAGTCACGCGAGGCGGTGCTGCTCGAACTGCTGGACGCCTTCCTGGCGAGCTGGGAAGCCGAGATGACGGACGCCCTGGCCGCGGGCATCGACGCCAAGGCGACCCCGGAAGTGCGGGCCCGTCAGCTGGCCGAGATCCTCAGCCGGTCGCTGGCGGAGCGGAAGGTGCTCTGCGACCTCTTCGGCGCGCAGGGCGGCGTCCTTGAGCACAACGTCTCGGTCGAGGTGGTCAAACGGCACAAACGTGCCTCTCTCGCCCGGCTCACGACCATCACCGACCTCATCCGCCGTCACCTGCCGGAGCTCGGGGACGACGCGCGACTGTTCTGCCTGATGGCCATGGTCTCGGCGGGCGCCCTGTCCTCGTACGTCCCGCCGCCGCCCAGCGTCCTGGCCGCCTACGCGGAGGAACCCGCACTCAACATGCTCCACCTGGACCTGCGCGACGCCCTCCGCTCCGCCTTCACCGCGACACTCGTGGGCCTGCTGCCACGCGCCTGATCACGCACGAGCCCGGCCGATCGGGAGCCGCCGACGGGCTCGCCCGCTCCCACGCCTCCAGGGTGCGATTGCCGAGCACGCGATACGGCGCGTCCGGCCGGCCGCCGTCGAAGCACGTGGTGTGAACGGTGTCGCCGGCGGACGCCCGGCAGACAGCCTGCCGGTACGTGTCGTGGGTGGCCGTTTCCTCGGCGGTCAGGAAGCGGGTCCCCAGCCACCCCGCCGGCGCACCCAGGGCCAGCGCGGCGGCCGGCCCGCGCCCGTCACCGATGCCTCCGGCGGCGATCACCGGCCGATCGCACAAAGGTGTCGTCATGCGGACCCCCGGTCTCTGGGCTGTCATTTCGGTATCGGCAGCAGGATATTACCGGCGCCCGAACACCGGCCATATCCGCGCCGCATTTTAGGCCAGGCGGATTTCTTGACGCTGTCGCCATTCTTTCGCCGGGAAAGCAGGAAAAGTCATCGCCCTTTTTCTCAAGCGTCCTGTATGTTGCCGGGCACGACCTTCAGATTGGCAGACATGTCCGAGAACCAAGAAAACCCGGTCTTACGACGAAGGATCGCCTGGCGAATTTCCGCGATGATCAGCCTCGGCACCCTCATTCCGTCCGTCATCCTGGCCGGCTTCATCATGATCATCACTCCGTCGTGGGGGATCTGCTTCGAGAGGGGGAGAGACTGCAATCCGAATGCGGGGCTGCTCGGAACGGTGGCGTTCTGGGCTTTCATCGGCAGCGCGGTGACGGGCATCTCCGCTCTCGCGCTCCCGGTCAGACGGCCGGTGACGAAATGGACGGGGCCCGCTCTCGCCGTCGTGCAGTCGCTCCTTCAGCTGGTCAACTTCGTCGCGATCGCCGTGAGCGGGTGACGGCGCGACGAAAGACGGCGAAAGCGGTGCCCGCGTTCTGTCCACCGCGATGTCGACGACAGCAGGACGACAGGGGGACGAGAGGGCGATGCGGCAGATTGGTGCGCGGTAGGCAGGCGTCGGCCGTCTTCGAGGGAGATTCTTTCGCCGGCATCGTTTCCGGGGCGTGACGGAGTTCGCTGTGAATGCTGTTGCATCGGGGGAGAAGGCGACGTTTCGTGCGGTGCTGGGGGTCGCCGAGTTCAGGGCATTGTGGTCGGCGGAGTTGTTCTCCCAGGTGGGGGACCAGTTCGCGAGGGTGTCGATCGCGGTCCTGGTTTACCAGCGAACGGCCTCGGCCGCGCTGACCGGGCTGACGTATGCGTTGACGTACCTCCCGTCCCTGGTGGGCGGAATGACGTTGAGCTGGGTCGGCGATCGATATCCGCGCCGCGAGGTCATCTTCGTCGTCGATCTCGTACGCGCGGTGCTGGTCGCGGCGATGGCACTGCCCGGCATGCCGTTACCGGCGCTGGCCGTGCTGCTGGCCGTGATGACCGCGTTGAGCGGGCCGTTCAAGGCGGCCCAACTCTCCCTGCTCGCCGATGTCCTGACCGGCGACCATTACGTCCTCGGTCTTTCCATCCGGCAGATCACCATTCAGAGCGCCCAGATCGGCGGTTTCCTCGGCGGGGGACTGCTCGCCCAGGCGCTCAGCTCCACCACGGGGCTGGCCGTCGACGCCGCGACGTTCGTGCTGTCCGCGCTGCTGGTCAGGTTCGGCACGCGCCGGCGACCTGCGGCGGCGGGAGGCGGCGGACGGTCGAGGGTGCCGGCGGGCGGATTCGGACTGGCGATGGTGTGGCGGGATCCGCGGCTGCGGTCACTGGCCGCGCTGAGCTGGCTGGCCGGCTTCTACGTGATGCCGGAAGGGCTCGCGGCTCCATACGCCGATGCGCTGGACGAAGGCTCCGCCCTGGCCGTCGGTGTGATCATGGCGGCGGATCCGGTCGGATGCGTGATCGGCGCGTTCATCTTCGGCAGATTCGTTCCCGAGCCGGTCCGCGACAGAACGGTGGGAGTGCTCGCCCTGCTGGCCGGCGTGCCGCTGGCATTGTGCGTTCTGTGGCCCGGCCTGACGATGTCCGCGATTCTCTTCGCGCTTTCCGGCGCCTGCTCCATCTGTTACCAGATGCAGGTGGGCGCATTGTTCGTACGCATTCTTCCGGACGCGTCCCGTGCCCAGGGAATGGGGGTGATGTCGTCCGGGCTCATCACGGTGCAAGGTCTGGGCATTTTCGCCGGCGGCGTGGTGGCCACCTGGACGGGACCCGTCGCGGCGATCGCCCTGGCCGGCCTCGCCGGCATCATGGCCGGCGCATATCCGGCCCGGGAGTGGGCGGCCGCCCGAACCGAAGAGAGGAGGCGAAATCCATGAGAAAGCCGGGACAGAACTGGTGAACCCGCACCGGCACCATCGGCCGGCGAGAACCGGAAGGGAGGGAACGGGAATGACCAGAGGAAAGGACCAGTAAAGACCAGTAAGCAAAAGTCCGGCAGAACAAGCGAAGGAGCAAGAGATGAACACATCAGCCGCGGACGAGGCCGTCATCGAGCTGGCCGGCGAATACGCGCCCGCCGAGATCCTGACGAGCTGGGTCGACCGCACGCCCGACATCGGCTGACCGGCGAGGCTGCACGTGGACGACCCACGACTGCGGATCTCATCGTGCGGTGCGCTGCTGTGGCACGCCGATCAGCTGGTCTGGCACGACACCCTGGCTCATCGCCGGTTCGTCCTCGGTGAGGACGCCGACGCCGTGCTGCGGTGCTTCACCACCTGGCGGCCACTGAGCGAGGTGCGTACGTGCGCCCGCGATGATGATCACGCCGCGTTCCTGGTCGCGATCGTCGAGCGGCTGCGTGCGGCCAACGTCCTCGTCACCTGGAAGTCGGAACGGCACCGCGCCGAGGCCGCCGGCGAGGCCGCCTGGCATCGCTGGGGCCGGCTCGCCGCCGTGTTCCACGCGGAAACCCGCAACCTGCGCGACCAGCCGTTCATGACGGCCGAGCTCGAACAGGAGCGGCTGCGGCGGCGGCCCGACGACGAGCCGCCGCCCGCCGTGTGCCGGGAGGTGCCGGCACCGCACCGCGTCGTGCTGGCCGAGGCCGGCACGGCGCCGTGGGCCCGTTCCGGCTTCCTCGACGTCCTGTCCCATCGCCGCAGCTCACGCCGGTTCAGCGGGGAACCGGTGCCGTTCGACGCGATCAGCGCGCTGCTGCGCTGGGGCGGTGGGATCGTCGAACTCGACGAGCCCACCCAGACCGCCTTCAGAACCTCCCCTTCAGGAGGAGGCCGGCACCCCACCGAGATCTACCTCCACGCGCACCGCGTCAGCGGGCTCGCTCCCGGGCTGTATCACCTGAACGTCCGGCGCCACGAGCTGGAACTCGTCGGGCCGCCGCACACCGGGGACGCCCTCGTGGAGCTGCTCGGAGGCCAGGAGTGGGTGGCGGCCAGCGGTTGTGTCGTGTTCTATACCTGTGTGCTCGCGCGCAGCATGTGGAAATACTCGACTCCGCGTACCTACCGGATGCTCCACCTCGATGTCGGTCACCTCAGCCAGACCCTCTACCTGCTGTCCGCCGCGCTCGGGCTCGGCGTCACCTTCACCGCGGCGATCAGGGACGAGCAGCTCGAAGACCTGCTGGGCATCGACGCCGCCGGCGAACTGGTGATGGGCTGCTCGGTGATCGGCATGCCGCGGACGAGGTGCGGGGGCGCATGACCGCCGGCCGCGTCACCTACGCGGAGATCTTCGGCGTGCGTGAGTTCCGCGCGCTGTTCGCCAGCCGGGTGCTGGCCACCGTCGGCGACTACGTCGCTCGCGCCGCGCTGGTCATCGCGGTCTTCGCCGACACCGGGTCGGAGGCGCTCATGGGCGTCACCTTCGCCCTGACCACACTCCCGGACCTCATCGGCGGCCCGTTACTGGCCGGTCTGGCCGACCGAATCCCCCGGCGCGCCGTCATGGTGGCCGCCGACCTCGGCAGAGCGTTCCTCCTGCTCATCATGGCGATCCCCGGGCTGCCGCTGGTCGCCCTGTGGGCCCTGCTCTTCCTGATCCGGCTGCTGGACTCGCCGTTCAGCAGCTCCTATCTGGCCACCATGTCGGTGGTGCTGCCGGGCCGGCGGCTGGTGAAGGGGTCTGCGGTCACGCAGGTGGTCAACCACGTCTCCTACACGATCGGGTACGCCTTCGGCGGCGTGATCGTCGCGATCACCGGACTGTCCGCGGTCCTGGTGTTCAACGCCGCGACCTTCGTCCTGTCCGGCCTGGCGATCCTGGCGGGGGTACGGGCCCGGCCGGCCACCGCCGGCGGCGGCGCCTCCGCGCCGTCCTGGCTCGGTTCGTTCCGCACCGCGACCCGCTACATCGCCGCGCACCCACGGCTGCGGGTGATCATGCTGTTCACCCTGCCCATCGCCGCCTGCCTCGTGTCCGCGACACTCGCGGCGCCGTACGCGGCACAGCTCGGCCAGGGGACGGCCGTCGCCGGCCTGCTGATGGGCGCCACCCCCGCCGGGATCGTGATCGGGCTCTGGCTGCTGCCCCTGCTGATCCCCGATCAGCGCCCGCCGCACGTGGTGGTCCTGTCGGCCCTCGGCTGCCTGCCGCTGATGCTGTTCGCCGCCGTGCCGGGGGCGGTGGTCGCGACCGTGCTGATCGTGGTCTCAGGAATGGCGCTGTACTTCTGGATCCCGCTCACCGCCGAGTTCACCCAGACCGTCCCCGACGACATGCGCGGGCAGGCCGTGGGCCTGCTCACCACGACCATGCGGGTCACACAGGGCGTCGCCATCCTGATGTTCGGGTTCGCCGCCCAGCACGCGACGTCGTCCACGGTGATCGCGGCCTCGGGAGCGATCGGAACGGCCCTGGCGATCGGCCTGTCGCTGGCATGGGTACGGACGAGCGGCTCTGCCAGAACCTCCTGACCTGACGACCTCGCGAAAGCGGCACGAAAGATCGGCGAAAAGGCGGCTGCCTATATTCGCGGTGCCGAAGGAGGTGGACGTGCTGGTTTTCCGGGTGCTGGGTCCGCTGCAGGTCGAGCGCGACGGAACCGCGCTCGCGATCACCGCGAGCAAGCAGCGGATCCTGCTGGCGACGCTGCTGCTGCACGCCAACCGACAGGTGTCGATGGAGCGGCTGATCGACCGGCTCTGGTACGACGAGGGCCCGGCCGATCCGCGCTCCTCGCTGCACACCTACCTGGCCCGGCTCCGGCACACGCTGGGCGACGGCCGGCTCGGTCCGGCCCTGATCGAGACCGGCCAGGGCGGTTATCTCCTGCGGGCATGCCCGGAGTCGCTGGACGTACTGAGATTCCGGCGGCTGGTGGCCGAGGCGGCCCGGGACCACGACCGGGCCGAAGGGCTGCTGCGCGAGGCGCTCGGGTTGTGGCGGGGAGCGTTGCTCGGCGACGTGCCGTCCGACGTGCTGCACCGCGAAGAGGTGCCCGCTCTGGCCGCCGAGCGCCTGGGCGTACAGGAGCGCTGGTTCGACCTCGCGTTGCGCTCCGGCCAGGGCGCGCAGGTCATCGGCGAGGTGCGGGCGGCACTGAGCGCCTTCCCGCTGAGCGAGCGCTTGTGCGAGCGGCTCATGCTCTGCCTCTACCAGTCGGGCCGTCCGGCGGAGGCACTGGAGACGTACGAGACGGTACGCGGCAGGCTCCGCGCGGAGCTCGGCCTGGAGCCGGGCGAGGAGATGCGGCAGATCCAGGCGTTGATCCTGCGCCGGCAGCCGATCGAGCCCTGTCACCTGCGGCTGGCCAGCGGGGACCACCCGCGGCCGACGGAGCGGGATCCGGGGGATGAGGGGGTGTTCCTGCACGATGGAGCAGACAGGCGATGAGCTGCGTTTCGGCGTGCTCGGCCAGTTGGAGATCGTCGGAGGGGGAGCTCCGGTCGTCATCGCGGCGGCGAAACAACGCGTGGCCCTGGTCACGCTGCTCTTGCAGGCCGGCAACCTGGTCACCAGGGACGAGCTGATCGACCGGATCTGGGCGGACGACCTTCCTGCCGACCCGACGGCTTCCTTGCACACGCATATCGCCCGGCTCCGGCGTTCGCTGCGGGCCGGCCGGAATCTGATCAGGACCCACGACCTGGGCTACTCGATCCAAGCCGGTGCCGAGACGCTCGACGTGCTGCGGTTCCGCCGGCTCGTCGGGTCGGCTGCGGCGGCGAGGTCGCGGGACGACACCGGGCAGGAGGCGCGGCTGCTGCGTGAGGCGCTGGCGTTGTGGCGCGGGCCCGTGCTCGCCGACATCACCTCGGAATCCCTGCACCGCGAGGTGGTGCCGCTCCTGGAGGAGGAGCGGCTGCGCGCGCAGGTACGCTGGTTCGAGGCGTGCATCAGACTGGGTGAGCCCGCCGAGGTGATCCCCGAGCTGCGGGCGGCCGTGGGCGCGCACCCCACGCACGAACGGCTCTGGGCCCAGCTGATCCTCGCGCTGTCCCTCGGGGGACGTCCTGCAGAGGCGCGGGAGACGTACCGGACGGTCCGTGCGCTGCTGCGTGCGGAGCTCGGCCTCGACCCGGGTCCGGAGATCCAGCAGGCGTACGCGCGTCACCGGTCCGCTCGCACCGTGAATCTCTCGTGAGGTCGCCGGCGCGCTACCGGCTCTGGTCCGGTCCGAGAAGGCGGCGGACGCGGGCGACGTCCTGGGCGCGCCCCTGCTGCTGGTACATCGAGAGGGCCCGCTGCCACGCGGCACGGGCTTCGTCGTGGTCGCCGAGCATGGCGTACGCGTCACCGAGCCGTACCAGCGTGTTGGCGGCGAAGTAGTGGCTGCCGATCTCGGTTTGGATCCTCAGCGCGTCGCGGTAGTGCTGAACCGCCCGAGCATGGTCGCCACTGAGATGGTTGACGTATCCCAGGGTGTCGAGCGTGGTTCCCTCGACGCTAGGACTCCCTGTGCGTCGTGCCAGCAGCAGTGCGGCCTCGCCGGTCTCACGGGCGACGTCGTAGCGGCCGAGTTTGGCGGCGTACCAGGACATGTCGTTGAGCGCGTCGCCTTCCGCGACCGGATCGTCGAGGGCGTGGAAGATCTGCTGAGCTCGGGTGACCTGGTCGAGTGCCGGCTCGTAGTCCTCCCGGTGCATCCAGACCACCGCGATCGCCCGGTAGGCCCGGGCCTCGGCGAGCCGGTCGCCGGTTTCGCGGGCCAGCGTCAGTGCGTGGGTCAGGTGCTCCATCGCCTGGTCGTACCGGCCGAGCTTGGCGGACACGTTCCCGAGCAGCCTGCGCATGCGGGCCTCGGCGGCCGGGTCGCCGAGGTGCACGGCGGCGTCCAGACCGGCCTGGACGACATCGAGCTGGTCGCGGAGCAGTCCCCGCCGCTCCTGGTAGTTGTTCAGATACCAGGCCATCGCCCACACCGGGACGTGCATGCCATGGTCCGCGGCCGTCTTCTGGGCGGCGAGCAGGCACTGATACTCGCTGTCGAACCACGACAGCGCCGCCGCCATGTCGTGCGGCGGAGCGGGGTCGGCGCCGGTCGCGGGCGGGTCGAGCTCGACGACCGGGGCGGCCGGGTGCACCACCATGTCGACCGTCCTCATCGTGCGCAGGTAGAAGCCGACGACCCGGCGCAACGCCGCGGTGTCCGCCGGTCCGCGTTCGGCGGCGTAGCGGCGGACCAGGTCGTGCATCCGGTACCGGGCGTGCTCGTCCCGGCTCAGCAGCGACGCCTGCTCAAGCTGGCGCAGGACCGTCCTGGTCCGGCCGAGGGGCAACCCGGTGAGGTCGGCGGCGGCGTACGGACCGAGGTCGGGACCGGGCGCGATCGCCAGCAGCGCCAGCACCCGGGCCTGCTCGGCGGGGAGCGCCCGCAGCGACCACGACAGGACGGCCGGCAGGCTGGCCGACGGATCGTCGTCGTCGAGCGCGCCGAGTCCTTCGTCACGCAGCTCGGCGACCAGCTCCATCAGTGACCGGCGCGGCTGGGCCGCCGCTCGGGCGGCGATGATGCTCAACGCGAGCGGCAAGCCCTTGCACAACGCGACGAACTCTGTGACGGCCGCGGTCTCGGCGGCCACCCGCGCCGCGCCGATCCTGCGGGTCAGCAGCGCATGGGCCTCGTCGTCGGAGAGGGTGTCGAGCGCCAGGTGGCGCGCGCCGTGCCGGGTGGTCACGCCGGACAGCCACCTGCGGCTCGTCACCACGACCACGCACGTCCCGCCGCCCGGCAGCAGCGGAGCGACCTGGGCGGCGTCCACCGCGTTGTCCAGCACCAGCAGCATCCGCCTGGTCGCCACCAGGCTGCGGAACAGCGACGCCTGGGCGTGCGGCTGATCCGGCACCTGGCCGGGCGCGACGCCGAGCGCGTGCAGGAACCCCCGCACCGCGACCTCCGGCGCCATCGGCGTCTCGTCCGGGCTGAACCCGCGCAGATCCACGAACAGCTGCCCGTCCGGGAACCGGTCGAGGTTGCGGTGCGCCCAGTGCAGCGCCAGCCAGGTCTTGCCCATCCCGCCGCCGCCGGCGATGGCCGAGATCACCACGGGTCCGCCCGCGGCGCGGGCGTCGTCCAGTCGCTCCAGCTCGTCGTGGCGTCCGACGAACGGCGCGGGCGGAGCGGGCAACTGCCGGGGCACCACCCGCGCGTGCACCCGCTGACCGGCCGTCCCAGGAGCGGCGAGTTCGGCGTCGTCGTTCAGAATGGCCTGCCGCAACGCCCGCACCTCCTTGCCGGGATCCACACCCAGCTCCTCGCGCAGCAGCGTCGCCAGGTCCTGGTACGCCTTGAGCGCCTCGGCCTGGCGACCGGACCGGTACAGCGCCACCATCAGGCGCGCCCGCAGCCCTTCGCGCAGCGGGTGGGCGTCCGCCGCCGCCAGCAACTCCCCGACGATCTGACCGTGCCGGCCGAGCGTCAGACTGACGTCGAACCACCGCTCCAGCGTCCGCATCCGCTCCTCGACGAGCTGCGGGACGTCGTCGCGATGCACCACTTCCGACGGTACGTTGCCCAGAACCGGCTCCTGCCACAGTCCCAGCGCCTGCTCCAGCAGGTCCGCCTCCCCGGAGAGGTCGCCTTCTCCCGCCGCCCGCTCGGCCCGCCGGGCCAGCCGGCGAAACCGGGTCAGATCCAAACAGTCGTCTTCGACGTCGATGGCGTATCCGTGCCCGTGCGTCCGGATCAGCCGGGGCTCCTCGCCCCGGTCGCCCAGCACCCGGCGTAATCGCGTCACGTGGATGAACAGGGCGCTACGCGGGTCGTCCGGCGCGTTCAGATCCCACACCCGATCCGTCAGCTGGTCGTAGGAGATCTCCTGCCCCGCGTGGAGGAGCAGCGTGGCCAGCACCACCCGCTGCTTCCCCGCGCTGATCGTGATCGGCCCATCGCCGCCGGCCACCCGTAACGGCCCAAGCACACTGAACCGCAGCCCCCTGCCGATGCCCACGGCTCCAGGTCTACCGCACATCTCGATGCTGCGGCAGCCCGGTTCATCGGTGTGTTCCGGGGCGCGGCCGGTGGGTGGCGCGCCCCGGAACATCGGTCAGGAGGATCGGGGGAGTGAGACGGTGACGTCGTCGAAGTCGAGGTGCTGGAAGCCCTCGGTATAGAAGCCGATCTTGCCGGACGGGTTCTGTGCCGGGTTCGTGCCTTCGAGTACGGTCTCGCCGTCGACGGTGACGGTCACCGACGTGCCCCGCACCGTCAGCCGCACGTCGTACCCAGTGCCGGGACGCAGGCCGCCGTCGGCCGGCAGGACGACCTGCTTCAGCGTGCGCCACTGCGGGTCGTAGAGCGTCCAGGTCGGACCGGCCGCCGCGTGCCGGTAGCGGACGAAACCGGCGCTGCCCTGGCGGTCGTACATGATGAGGACCGCCCCTTCCGGCACCTGAGCGGGCGTCCGCAGCCGGTACGACAGCGCGTAGTCGGTGAAGGCGCGGTCGAGCAGCCCGTTGGCGCCGTTGACGATCCGGTACCAGTGGTTGCCGTCAGGGTCGGCGACGATGCTGCGGTTGGGGTCCACGGGCCAGCCGTTGCCGCCTGACTCGAAGTCGGTGGCGTGCATGACGCCGTCGCCCTCGCTCACGGTGACGGTGGCCGTGTCGGTGATCTCCGGATGGGCCTTGGCGGTGACCGTGACGGTGGTGGTGCCGGGCATGAGCGCGGTGACCGTGCCGGCCGCGTTCACCGTGGCCACCGCCGGGTCGCTGCTCGCGTACGTCACCGCCTGGTCGGTGGCGTTCCACGGTACCGGCTCGGCCCGGACGGACAGCGTCTTGCCGAGCGGGACGGTGAGCTGGTCGCCGGGCAGGTGCAGGGCGGTCAGCTCGATCCGGTCGGGCCCGCCCGGCAGCCCGATCTTGCCGTGGGTGCCGATCTCGGCGAACGGGACGGCCTTGAAGCCGGGGATGCGCTGGAAGACCTCGGCGTCCGCGGTCAGCGAGAAGTCGCCGGCCCGCCAGTCGGTGAAGCCGGGGTCGTGGTCGGCGACCCAGTTGCCGGCGTAGTTGAGCAGGTTCTTGATATCGCGCGCGCCGTGCTGGTTGACGCTGGAGGCGCGGGTCAGCTCGGGGTTCCAGACGAGGTTGTTCTCGAAGAAGTTCTTGGCCGGGAAGTAGTGGTTCTCGTCGAAGAAGGTGAGCAGTTCGGGGTATTTGGCGGCGTACGGTGTACCGGTGAAGCCGCCGTTCTCCTCGAAGAGCTTCTGCCAGGCCGGAAGGTAGTTCTTGTCCACCGTGTTGCCGGGCTGGTCGCCCATCCACATCTCGTAGTTGTCGTACGGGACGTGCGTGTCGACGAAGATGTTGTTTCTGGCCTTGATGTGGTCGCCGGAGCCGCTCTTGATGGCGTCGTTGCCCATCCGGTAGAAGACGTTCTCGTCGATCGTCAGGCCCATGGTGAGGTTGTCGGGGTAGACGCCCTCGACGCCGCCGCGCCCCTCGCCGATGTGGTGGAAGTAGTTGCGCCGGATCACGGTGCCGCGCTCGTGCGGCGTCATGCCGGCGTTCATGTAGATCGCGCCGAGGTCCTGGAAGTCCTGGCAGATGTCGTAGATGTCGTTGTACTCGATGAGATGGTCGTTGCCGTGGACGATGATGCCGGGATGCGGCGCGTCGTGGATCTCGTTGCCGCGCGCCGTGTTTCCGACGCCGTCGAACATCACGCCCGGGTTGTACGCCTTGTGGTAGTAGGCGAAGTCGTGGATGTGGGAGTTCTCCACCCGGTTGCGGCCCGGCTCCAGGGTCTTGTCGTCGCCGCCGTTGAGGACGACGCCCACGCCGCCGACGTGCCGGATCGTGGAGGAGATCACGGCGTGGTCGCGGCCCTTGTTCTTGTCCGGGATGCCGTCGTAGACGTAGCGGCCGGCCGAGTTGATGTAGACGCCGCCGTCGGAGAAGTTCTGGATGTCGCTGCGCTCGATGGTGACGTGGCTGCCGCCGAGGATCACCGCGGGCAGGCTGCGCCCGTACTCCAGCGCCAGCTCCTGGAAGGAGACGTACGAGGCGCCGGCGGTCTTGATCATCGGCTCCTTGAGCATGGTGACGGTGATGTCGCCCTGCTTGGTACGGAAGGCCGCGTTGGGCATCAGGTACAGCACGCCCTTGGCCCGGTCGATGTAGTACTCGCCGGGGGCGTCCAGCTCCTCCAGCAGGTTCTGGGCGAAGTGGAAGTCCGGGTACCACGACTTCATCAGGCCGGACATCTCACCGTAGCGGAGCGTGATCGTCTTCGCCGCCGGGTCGATCGAGGCGATCTTGTTGTACGACCACTCCCAGCTGTAGCCGAAGATGCCGTCCAGCCAGACGTCCTCGGCCTGCGTCCAGTGGCGCGGCCGGTCGTAGCCGTAGCTGAACGTGCCGCCCCGGTTCTGCAGGTCGGCGTCCTTCACGGTGGGCCCGGCGTCGATGATGTCCTTCATCTGTACGGTGCCGTCGTTGGGCCAGCGGGCCAGCGTCATGCCCTGCCCCGCCACGTACAGCTCCATGGGCGGGACGGTGCTGACGTCGTTGGCCTTCCAGTAGCCGTGCCGGCTGAGCTGGCCGTAGTCGGTGAAGCCGAGGGCCTTGAGGTCGACCTGCAGCACCTTGTCCCGGGCCGGCTCGTCCACGATGCGCCCCAGCACGGCCTGGTCGGTCACGGGGGTGAAGCTGTCGTGGGAGAGCTGCCGCCCGCCGGTGAGCCTGGCCGTCTCGCCGGGGTAGGAGCGGTAGACGACCGGCGCCTTCGCCGTGCCGGAGTCCCGCTGGTCGAGCGCGAAGGACGCGCTCCGCTGGTACGTGCCCCCGCGCAGGTAGACGGTCACCCCGCCGGCCGGCAGGCCGTGGCGGGCCTTGAGCTTCCTGATCGCGTCCCTGGCCCCTTCGAGGGTGCGCAGGGGGCGGCCCTTCGTCCCGTTGGCGGCGTCGTTGCCGCCGGGCGCGACGTAGAGGATCTGTCCCGGCGCTCGCGACCCGTGCGCCACCGCCGGTGTCGCCGTGAGCGGTAACAGGAGGCAAGCCGCAAAAAGGGCATGTAGCCGTCGTGTGATGGACACAGTTCCTGCCTTTCCGAGGGGGGTGGGGTGCGCTCAACCGCGCTCAACCGGGCTCGGCGGCGCTCAGCCCTTGAGCGCGCCGACCGTCAGGCCGCTGATGATGTGCCGCTGCATGTAGACGAAGAAGATGATCACCGGGGCCACGGCGAGGAGGAGGTTGGGGAAGACCTTGGTCATGTCGGTCGCGTACTGGCTGATGCCGGCGTAGATGGCGGTGGTGACCGTGTACGTGCCGGAGCCGGGGCTGAGCAGGATCTGCGGGCTGATGAAGTCGTTCCAGATCCCGATCGAGTTGAGGATCAGCACCGTGATCACGGCAGGCCGGGTCAGCGGGAAGATGACCTGCCAGTACGTACGCAGCCGCCCGGCCCCGTCGATCGCGGCCGCGTGGTCGATGTCCCGGGGCACGGTCCGGATGAAGCCGACGAACAGGAAGATGCTCACCGGCAGCGTCATGGCGACGTCGTGCAGGATCAGCCCGGTCACCGTGTTGCCCAGCCCGATCGCGCGCAGCACGTAGATCAGCGGCACGATGAGGGCCGAGGCGGGGATGAACGTGCCGGCCAGGAAGAACAGCAGCAGGAACTGGG
This sequence comes from Nonomuraea maheshkhaliensis, assembly GCF_039529435.1. Taxonomy (NCBI): domain Bacteria; kingdom Bacillati; phylum Actinomycetota; class Actinomycetes; order Streptosporangiales; family Streptosporangiaceae; genus Nonomuraea; species Nonomuraea maheshkhaliensis. The sequence goes on along the minus strand of NZ_BAAAMU010000031.1, from coordinate 1,157 downwards.
TGCGCCGCTTGAGACTGCGCGCGATCACGTACGCGGCGGGCCCGGCGAACAGGATGCAGAGCACATCGACGGCCACCACCAGCACGAGCGTGAAGCCGTAGCTCTCGAGCACGTTGTACTGGGGGCTCTGCACCGCCGCCGCCAGGTAGTCCAGCGAGATCCTGGCGAACGGCAGCGAGAACGGGCTGTTCTGGATGTCCTGCTGCGACTTGAAGCTGTTGACCAGCAGCAGGTAGACCGGCACGGTCATGACGGCGAACAGCAGGGTCAGCAGCGCGACACGAACCGGCGACTTTGTACGGGTTTCAGAAGTCATGGGGGCTCCTAGCTGGTCGCGGCCCGGTCCTGCCGGTTGCGCAGGGCGGTGACGACGACCGACAGCGCCGCGGAGGCCACCATGAGGCCCACGGCCTGGGCGGTGGCGAAGCCGACGTCCGTGCCGGCGAACGACCTGGTGAGGATGACGTACGCGATGGTCTCGGTGGCCCCGGCCGGGCCGCCGTCGGTGAGGCTGACGACGATGTCGTACACCTTGATCAGCCCCACCAGGTTGAGCACCATGGCGACGGTGACCACCGGTGCGATCATCGGGATGACGATCCTGCGGTTGATCTGCCGCCGCGACGCGCCGTCGATCTGCGCCGCCTCGACCAGCTCGCGCGGTACCGTCTGCAGGCCGGCCACGAACAGCACCACGTTGAAGCCGAAGCCCGCCCACACGATGACGCCCACCAGGGTGATCACCGCGAGGTTCTCGTCGAACAGGAAGCCGACGGGGCCGATGCCGAGGTCGGCGAGGGTGTTGTTGATCGCGCCGTTGGTGCCGAGGATGGCGCTCCACAGGAAGCCCAGGATGAGCGAGCTGATCACGTGCGGGTAGTAGGCGAGGGTGCGGAAGAAGGAGTTGGCCCAGTTCCGCTCCTTGAGCTGGAGCGCGTAGACCAGGCCGAGCCCGAGCATCCCGACCGAGCCGAAGAAGGCCACGATCACGGTGACCGCTCCGGCCCTGACGGTGTCCGGGTCGTCGAACAGGCGGGTGTAGTTGTCCAGGCCGACGAACGCGGCCGAGGAGAAGCCGTTCCAGTCGGTGAGGCTCAGGTACAGCGCCACGACGACCGGGACGATCGTCATGACCGTGTAGATCACGACGGCGGGGG
>NZ_BAAAMU010000030.1:0-101408 GCF_039529435.1 Nonomuraea maheshkhaliensis | reverse complement strand
CCCGGCCGGGGTGCGGGCGGGGCCGGCGGCCCTCGCCGCCGCGCCGCCGCCGGAGCCGGCCGCGGCACTCCCCTCGGAGGCTCTCGCCGAGCGGGCCACGGCGCGGCTGGCCGCCCACGAGGGGTGGCTGCTGGTCCTGGACAGCGTCACCCACCCCTCCGACGTGACGCCGCTGCCGGCCCGTACGCTGACCGGGCGGGTGCTGATCACCAGCCGGCTCGGCCAGGGCCGGCACCGGCTCGGCGCCTACCTGGACCTGCTCACCGCGTACCCGGCCGAGACGCTGGACCAGCCCGCCGAGAGCGGCGACGCCCGGCGCACCATCGCCCGCGTCTGGCACGTCACCTCGACCGGCTCGCCGGCGTGCCGCTCGCGGTGGACCTGCTGCGCGTCCTGGCCTGGTACGCGCCGGAGCGCATCCCCCGCACCGTGCTCGACGGCCTGGCCGAGCCGCCGCGGCTGCAGCGCGCGCTGGGCGCCCTGGCCGCGTACAACATGATCACCCTGGACGGGCCGGGCATCGTCGTGCACCGCCCGGTCCAGGCCATCGCCCGCACCCCCGGCCCGGCCGACCCGCACCGCCAGGCCGGCGACATCGAAACGGCCCGTGCGTACGCCGTCGCGCCGCTGGACCTGGCCCGCCCCGCCGAGCACGACGTACCCGCCGAGATTGCCCTGCCAGCTCATGGCACCGTTTCCCCGCGTTTGAATACCGGCATGCGGCCGGCCCGCCACCCGCAGTCGATTCCTTCCGTTTTTTGGCCGGGCGAGCGCGCGCGAGGACGTCAGTGCGTACGACCGGCGGAGCCGTCCAGCCGCACGCGGAACCGGTGCACCGAGGGGTCGTTGACGCGGTGCGCGGGCCGGCCGGCGAGGGCGTTGACGAGCTCGATCGCGCCCTCCCGCCCGGCGGCTTCGCGGGCCTCCACCGTCTGGCCGGCCATGTGCGAGTACACCGTGATGCCCTCGACGCCGCGCAGCACGCTGCCGGCCGGCAGCGGCTCGACCTCGCACACGTCGAGGGCGGCCCCGGCGATCACCCCGTCACGGACGGCCGCGGCCAGGGCGTTCTCGTCCACGATCGCGCCGCGCGCGGTGTTGACCAGCAGCGCGGTCGGCTTCATCAGGCTCAGCGCCCTGGCGTCGATCAGGTGGCGGGTGGCGGGGGTCAGGGCGGTGTGGACGGAGACGACGTCCGAGCGGGACAGCAGGGTGTCGAGGTCGACGAACTCCACGTCGGCGGCAGGCGAGCCGGGGCCGGACGCGACGGCGGGCGAGCCGGGGCCGGGCGGGATGGCGGCGGGCGCGATGGCGGTGCGGCAGAGCACGGTCATCCCGAACGCGCGGGCCAGCGGCACCACGGCGCGGGCCGCCGCGCCGAACCCGATCAGGCCGAGGGTCGAGCCCCGCAACTCGTGCCCGTCCGTACGGGGCCAGCCGCCCCCGGCGACACCCGCGGCCAGCTCGACCAGGCGCCGCGACGCCGCCAGGACCGCGCCCATGGTGAACTCGGCGACGGCGTTCGCGTTGATCCCCGGCAGGTTGCTGACCAGGATCCCCAGCTCGGAGGCGGCGGCGACGTCAACGGAGTCGTACCCCACACCTGACCGCACCACGGCCTTCAGGGCCGGCGCCGCGGCGAGGACGTCGGCCGTCATGGGCTCGTTGGCGATGAGCGCGCCCTCGACACCGTCGAGCAGCCGGACCAGCTCGTCGCGGTCGCGGCGCCCCCGCAGCGGCGCGTGCACCGTCTCGTGACCGTGCTCCTTCAGGTACACGTCGACCGGGTCGCCGGGCTGGAGGTAGTCGGTGGTGATGAGGATGAGGGACATCGGCCGAGCGCTCACTTCTCCGTCGGGTGGTACGCGCAGCACCGTAACGGCGCTCACCCCGGCGGGATAACCCCCGCCGGCGAAAGGTGACCTTTCACGCCGAGGCCAGCCGCTCGGGCAGCCGCTCGCCCAGGAAGTCCAGCACCGCCGTCACCCGGGCGGGGACATGGTCGGTGTGGGCGTGCAGCGCGTACACGTCGGCGGGCGGCGTGGGCACGTCCGCCAGCACCTGGACGAGCCGCCCGTCCTTCAGCAAGGGGGCCACCTGCCAGGTGGAACGCATGATGAGCCCGCGGCCCTCCAGCGCCCATCCGGTCACCACGTCGCCGTCGTCGCTGGACAGCGTGCCGGCGACCCGGACCCGGAACTCGTCCGCGCCCGCGCCGAAGCGCCACAGCGCGTAGTCGCCCTGGTTCTCGCGGAGCAGGATGCAGTTGTGGCCGGCCAGCTCGTGCGGCGTTCCCGGCTCGCCGTGCTCACGGACGTAGGCGGGTGACGCGCACACCACGCGCCGGTTCTCCGCGAGCCGCCGCATCCGCAGGGTCGAGTCGTGCAGCGGGCCCACGTGGATCGCCACGTCGAAGTCGCGCCGGTGCGGGCTGACCGGAAGGGGCGTCGTGGTGAGCTGGATGCCGAGCTGCGGATGCCGCGCGCCGAACTCACCGAGCAGCGGGCCGACGTGCGCCCGTCCGATGCCGAGCGACGACTCCACGACGAGCGTCCCGCGCAGGTCGCCCGAGCCGCCGGAGATCTCCTCCTCCAGCCGCTGCACGTCGGTGAGGATCGGGCCGATGCCCTTCGCGAGCGCGGCTCCCTCGGAGGTGAGCACCAGTCTGCGGGTGCCACGCCGGACGAGACGCACGCCGAGGCGCTGCTCCATCGCCGCGAGCCGCTTGCTCACCACGGGAAGGGAGCACCCCAGCCCGCGGGCGGCCGCCGTCAGCGTCTCGCTCGCGGCCACGACCGTGAAGAACCTCAGGTCGTCGACAGACTCCGGCACGGCCCCGACCTCCGCCACGCGTCTTTCCTGGCGCGAAAGCCTACCGTCCCCCTCGGCCCCCTTCGGCTGCCGAAAGGCCCACCTGGCATCGTCGCGTCCGCGCGTGAGTCCCCCGATCAGAGGACGAGGGTCCCCGGCTCGTGTGATGAGCCGCCCATTCGCCCCGACCTAGCCTGTGACCAGGGGAAAGGCCGACGGGGTCCGTCAAGGCTGGAAGGAAGCGGACATGCTGGCTGCGCTGGGCTTCGGGTCCATCTGCCTGTTCACGGTCTTAGTGATGACCAAGAGGATCTCGGCGGTCGCCGGTCTCGTCCTCATCCCCACGGTGTTCGGCCTGCCGGCCCTGGCCGTGATCGCGTTCTCGCTCGCCGTCACGATCAACTGGCCGAGCCTGCGCGTGCAGAACGAGAAGCTGAAGCCGCACGCCGGGACCGTCGTCATGGTGATCTCGCTCATCCTCGCGGCCGGCGCCTTCTCCGGCGTGCTCAACGAGAGCGGGATGGTCAAGGCGATGTCGGACGCCCTCGTCGCCCACCTGCCGCGCTGAGCCCGAGTTCGCGCTGACCGACGTCACCCTGCTGCCGCCGGTCACCCGGCCGGAGAAGATCCTCTGCGTCGGGCTGAACTACCGCTCGCACCCGCAGGAGAGCGGATTCGAGGTGCCGGACTATCCGGCGGTGTTCGCCAGGCTCGCCGACGGCCTCGTCGCGCACGGCGCCCCGCTGGTCCGGCCGAACGCGTCCGCGCTGCTCGACTACGAACGCGAGCTCGCCGTGGTGATCGGCAAGGGCGGCCGCCACATCGCCCGGCACGACGCGCTCGGCCACGTCGCCGGCTACTCCCTCTTCAACGACGGCTCGGTCCGGGATCTCCAGACGAAGTCGCGGCAGCGGACGATGGGCAAGGCGTTCGACGCCACCGGCGCGTTCGGGCCGGAGCTGGTGACGCCCGACGAGCTGCCCGACGGCTGCCGTGGCCTGCGCATCAGGACCATCCTGAACGGCGAGGTCATGCAGGACGCCGGCACCGAGGACATGATCTCCGGGGTGGCCGAGCTGATCGCCGTCCAGTCCGAGGCGATGACCCTGGCGCCGGGCGACGTCATCGTCACCGGCACCCCCGACGGCATCGACGCCTTCCGCGACCCCCAGGTCTGGCTGCGGTCGAAGGAGCGGATGGCCGCGTACAGGTACCCGCGCGTCTTCGAGATCGCCGACGCGCTGTAGCTGACGGCCACCGGCAAGATCCTCAAGCGCGAGCTGACGTAGGCCGGACGCCCCGGTCGCCGGGTCGGCGGCCGGGGCATCGGTGGGTTGGCGGGTCAGAACTTGAGCCACCAGCTCCTGAGGGTTCCGACGTCGCCGGCGGTGACGTCCTTGACGCGTAGCTTCCAGGTGCCGTTGGCCGGGAACTGTCTCGCGTCCACCCAGAAGGTCTTCGAGATCCCGTCCCCGTCGTCGGTGGGATCCGGCAGCAGCAGCTTGGAGACCGAGCCGTTCGGGGCGACCAGGTCGATCTGCAGGTCGCCGCACCAGGTGTGATCGATGTCCACGCCGATCGTCACGTCGTCGTAGGCGTTGCCGGGGAACCACCCGGTGACCGTGATGGGCGCCTCCACGACGCCGCTGTCGGGGATGGCGTACTCGTCGGTGTTCTCGTAGAAGGGGATGTCCATGGACCAGGAGCTGATGGTGCCGGTGTCGCCCTTGTAGGCGTCGGTGGCGCGCAGCTTCCACGTCCCGTTCACCGTCGTCAGCTTGCTGGCGTTCACCCGGTAGACCTCCGACAGCGACGTGGCGTCACTGGGGGAGGGGTTCTGCAGGTTGTAGATCGTGCCGTTCGGGGCGACCAGCTCGATCTTCAGGTCGCCGACCCAGGTGTGCACGACGTAGACCCAGATGTGCAGGTACACGGGTCCTGAGCCCTTGATGCCGGTCACCGGGAGCGGCGAGTCCACCTTGCCCGGATCCGGGATCTTGTACTTGTTGGAGTTGATGAAGAAGCGCGACCACTGGCCCTTGGGGTCCTCCGGGTCGGGCTCCTCCGGGGTGCTGCCGAGGGCGGCGGCGTCCAGTTGCAGCCGGGGGGTGACGGCGGAGCCGTTCGTGATGGGCCGGCCCGTGCTCTTCATCAGCGTGAGGAGCTCGTCGACGCTCTTGGCCGGAAACTTCTGGCGGAGTACGGCGAACGCCCCGGTGACGTGCGGGGCGGCCATCGAGGTGCCGTTCATGCTCGCCCACTTGGCGCCGGGCACTGAGGAGACGATCCCGGTGCCGGGGGCCATCAGGTCGAGCAGCGCGCCACGGTTGCTGAAGGTGGAGACGCCGTCCTCGTCGGTGGTGCTGCCCACGGTGATGGCGGAGGAGACGCAGGCGGGAGCGGCGACGGCGTCGTTGTAGCCGTCGTTCCCCGCGGCGATCACGGTGGCCACGCCCTCGGCCAGCAGGTCCTCGATGACAGGACCGCGCAGGTCGGTCTCCCCGCAGTCCGCGGTGTAGCGGCCGGAGCCGAGGCTCAGGTTGGCGGCCACGAGCGGGACGCCGGACTCCTTGAGCTCCAGGACCTTCTCCAGCCCCGAGAGCTGGGCGCTGGTGAAGCTGAGCACGCACGGAGAGGCGCCCGTGCCGCAGAACTCGTCGGTGCCGAACCTGCTGAACACCTGGATCGCGACCACGTTCGCGCCGGGGGCCACGCCGGCCGGCGGTGCTCCGCTGACGTTCGCGCCGTTCCCGGCGGCGATGCCCGCCACGTGCGTGCCGTGGGCGCAGTTGAGCGGGGCGACCGCGCAGGGGCCCTGGTCGGTGTCGGCCGCTCCGGTGCCCTCCTGCTCGTCCTCGCCGCTCGGGCACAGGCTGGAGGCGCCGTACTCGGCGTCGGACGGCGAGAAACAGGCCTCGGCCACGACCCGGCCGGTCAGGAACGGGTGGGTGCGGGCCACCCCGGTGTCCAGCACCGCGACCGCGGTGCCGGCGCCGGTCAGGCCCTCGGTCCTGGTCTTGTCACCGCCGATCAGGGGAACGCTCTGAGCGAGCACCGGGGGGACGGGGACGTCCTCGGTGACGCTCACCACGCCGGTCTGCAACTGCAGCCGGTTCAGGCCGGCCGCGTCCACCCGCAGGGTGACCACCGGATAGCGGGAGAACGTGCGCAGCGGCGTGCCGGCGGCGGTCGCGGCGGGAAGGTCGCTCCGGGACTTGGTGACCACGTTGACGCGGATCTTGCGGCCGTCGTCCGTCTTCGAGGGCAGGGCGGGATCGATGACCGGACGCTCCGCGTTCGAGGTGACAGTGCGGGCGGGTTTCGGCGGCAGGGTCGCCGGCGCCGGATTCGGGGCCGGGCTGACCGGCGCCGGGCTCGGCGCCGCGGTCGCCGGCGCCACCTGAGCGCCCAGGAGTGTCGTGACAGCTAACGCCAAAACGAGGGGCAGCGATCTTTTCATGGCAGGGAGTCGCCTCTTCCAGCGAGATCTGTGGCGCTGAGTGGTTCGTGGGTCGCGGGCCTGCGGTGGGGCCGCCGGTGCCCTGCTCGCGGTTCGTGGCGCGACCGGATGGCGGCCGATGCCGCCATCCGGTCGGAGGAGGGCCACCGAGCAGGTCAGGGGTGGCGGGTCAGCGGAGTCAGGGGTTGCCGAACTTCTTGACGGCCTTGTGGTAGACGACCGCCCATGCCCGGCAGTCGGGGCGTACCAGGATGAAGTAGCCGCCACACACCTTGTCGCGCAGGGTGATGTAGAAGCGGTTGTCCACGTCGAGCTTCTTCGAGCGCGTGTTGTCGAGGTAGTACTTGTACTTCTTCTTCTTGTTGGCCATCAGGCCGTAGCCGTAGTCGTGGGAGTCACAGGCCGGGCGGAAGTCGAAGTTGTGCGGCTTGTCGGGCGACTTCGTGCAGTGGTCGTAGGTGATGCCCCTGACCTTGAAGCCGTTGGCGGTGCGCTTCCAGGCCGGCTTGCGGAACTTGCCGCCGTGGAAGGCCCAGGCCGAGCAGCCCTTGGTCGTGTACCACATCCATTCCTTGGCCGTGTTGCACTTGCGCGGGTAGGACTGCGGCGGGTCCACGCCGTCCGGCAGGAAGTCGCTGGCCGGCGGCTCGGTCGCGTCGGGGTCGTCGAGCCCGGCCGCGCCCTCGGTCTCCCCGCCGTTCTCCGGCATGTCGGGGTCGGTGGCGGTCACCGCGGGAGCGGCGGCGCCGGCCGGGAAGGTGAGCTGCCAGCCGCCGTTGCTCGAGGACTGGATCGTCGACAGACGGCCCGTCGGGTCGTAGTCGTAGGTCGCCTGGACGGTGCCCTCGCTCGGGTCGGCCATACCGCGCAGCAGGCCGTTCGGGTCGTAGGCGTAGGTGGCCTCGGTCAGCGGCGCCTCGGTCCCGTACGCCACCGAGATCGACTTGAGCCGGCCGGCGAAGTCGCCGAAGGTGTCACCCGCCGCCGTGGTGGCCGCGGCGTAGGTGAACCTGGTGACGGTCTCCGGGGTGCCGGCGCCGGCCGGCTCCCCGACGGTGCTGACGCGGCCCTGGGCGTCGTACGTGATCGTGGACGAGCCGAAGGCGGCGGTGCCCACGCTGGTCACCCGCCAGGGGTCGGCGCTCGGCGCCCCGGCCGGCCGGGCCCAGGTGTACTTGAGCTGGAGAGCTCCCTGGCCGATGGGGGCGCCGTCGGCGTCGGCGAAGGCGTCGTCGTCCGCCTCGACGGGGCCGGGATCCGTCTTCAGCGTCTCGGTCGTCGTGGTGCGCATGACGCCGAGGTTCGCGTCCCACTTGGTGAGCTGCGTGATCGTGGATCCGTTGCCGGCCTCGTAGGTACGGATGCTGCCTCCGTCCGGGCTGGAGACGTCGCTGGCCAGCGGATACTGGGTCTGCGTCCCCTCCTCCAGATCGGTGACGACGATCAGGCCGTTCTGGACCTCCAGCTTGCGGTTGATCGCCCCACCGGCGAACTCGGCCTGCCAGCCCGGACCGAACACGCCCAGCTCGGGCCGGGTGGCCGGGGCCGACTGCGGCCGGGCCAGATCGCCGCCGGTCAGCGCCACGCCGTGCTTGCGGCTGACCGAGCCCGCCGAGACGTCCAGCTCGGTGAGCTTGAAGGTCTTCGTATCGGCGGAGTACAGGCCGGGACCGATCTCCTGGACGTCGGCCAGCGGCGGCTCGTCCAGCGCGGCGGCGGCGACGGACGGTGAGACGGAGAAGGGGACGAGCATCGCCGCGAGGGCGACGGGCAGTGCTAATCGGCGCACGTGGTTCCTCCTGTTTACGGAGAGTGGTTGTCGAACCCGGACCATCCGATTCGGAGGATGGGAGCCCGTCATGACGCCCGGCTGACGGCAGGCTGACGTTCCGGCGTGCCACCTCCAGGGCCGGCCGCCTCCCGCCGCCGTGCACCCGAGCGGGCCGGCCACAGGAAACACCTGGCCGGGGGCCTGATCCGGCCGGCTCGCCGGCGGCGGCCTGCGCCACATTCGCGCCACATCGCCCGGCCCGCGTCACCTCTCCGCCCGCGGGGCGGGACGGCGCGCGGCGAGGGTACGTCAGCGGAGTTCGATCCGCGTCTCTTCTCACGGATCTTGATCGAGCTGATAATGATCGCGACGATTCCCGTGCGAACGGAGAGTGTCGTGGAGTTTCGATTACTCGGCCCCCTCCAGGTCGCCGACGGTGACGGATGGGCCACGATCCGCGCACCTCAGCAGCGTGCCGTGCTGGCCGTGCTGCTGCTCGCGGGCGGCCGGATGGTCTCGATCGACCGGCTCATCGACGAGCTCTGGGGCGAACGCCCGCCCGCCTCCGCGCACAACACGATCCACGCGTACGTGATGCGCCTGCGGCGGGTCCTGGGCGACGGGCTCGGGCGCCGCCTGCTCACCCGGCCACCCGGATACCAGTTGCAGGCCGAGGCGCAGGCGCTGGACAGCGGCGTCTTCGACCGGCTGCTCATGGAAGGACAGCTTGAGGCGGCCGCCGGCCGGTGGCAGTCGGCCTCCGACCGGCTGTCGCAGGGCCTGGCCCTCTGGCACGGCTCGGGCGCGCTGGCCGACGTGGCCTCGACCTCTGTGGTCGAGATGGAGCGGGCCCGGCTGGAACGGGGCCGGCTCACCGCCCTGGAGCTCGGCATCGACGCCGACCTTGAGCTGGGCCGGCCCGCCGACGTGCTGCCGAGGCTGGAACGGCTCACCACCGAGCATCCGCTCAGGGAGAACCTGCGCCGTCAGCAGATGCTGGCGTTGTACCGGTGCGGGCGGCGTACCGAGGCCCTGGAGGTCTACCGCGAGACCCGCCGCCTGTTCGTGGACGAGCTGGGCATCGAGCCGGGGGCGGAGCTCAGGGACCTGGAGCGCGCCATCCTGCGGGACGAGCGGCCCGTGCGCGGCGCCGCTCCCGCCGGCCTGGTGCGCGGCGGAGGCTCAGCCGCTCCGGGCCAGGCCGCCCGCGCCCGCCCGGCCGGGACCAGGCCGCCGTGCATGCTGCCGCCCGACATCGCCGACTTCTCCGGCCGCGAGGAGCAGGTGCGCCTGCTCGTGAAGCAGCTCACCAGCGGCGACGGGGCGACCGCGCCCGCCGCGACGGCGCTGTGCGGCCACGGCGGCGTCGGCAAGACGACGCTCGCCGTGCACGTCGCCCACCAGCTCCGCACCCATTTCCCCGACGGTCAGCTCTACGTCGACCTGCACGGGGCCGAGCAGCATCCGGCCGACCCCGGCGAGGTGCTGGCCCGCTTCCTCACGGCGCTGGGTGACGACGGCAGGGCGCTCCCCACGAGCACGGAGGAGCGCGCGGAACGCTACCGCGGGTTCATGGCCCATTCCCGGCTGCTGGTCGTGCTGGACAACGCGGCGAGCGAACGGCAACTCCGTCCGCTGCTCCCCGGCGGCCCCGGCTGCGCCGTGATCGTCACCTCCAGGAGGCGGCTCGGCTGGCTCGGCACCCAGCCGCTGCACCTGGACGTCCTCGACCCGGAGGCGGCCCGGCACCTGCTGACCAGGATCGTCGGCGAGGAGCGCCCGGCCGGCGCCCCCGAGGTGGCCGAGACGATCGTGCGGCTGTGCGGCTACCTGCCGCTGGCCATCCGGGTGGCGGGCGGACGGCTGGCCGCCCGCCCGCACTGGCCGCTGGAGCGCATGGCCACCCGGCTGATGGACGAACGGCAGCGGCTGGACGAGCTCTCCGAGGGCGACCTGGCGGTCCGGGCCAGCCTGGAGCTCAGCTACGCCGGGCTGGAGCCGGGGAGCCGGCTCTTCTTCCGCTCGCTGGGCCTGCTCGACGTGCCCGACTTCGCCGCCTGGCTGCCCGCCGCGATGCTGGACGTCTCCGTCGAACAGGCGGAAAGCCACCTGGACTCCCTCCTCGACGCCCAGCTGCTCACCTGGTCCGGCACCGACGGGCTGGGCCAGAACCGCTACCGCCTGCACGACCTCGTCCGCCTGTACGCCCGCGAGCGCGCCGAGCACGAGGACCCGCCGGAGACGCACGCCCGGCTGCGCACCCGCGCGCTCGGCGCCTGGCTCTCCCTCGCGGAAAGCGCCGACCGGCTGCTCGCCGAACGCGTCGCCGCCGACATCCGCGGATCCGCCCCCCGGTGGCCGGCCGACCCGGCCATCGTCCGCGCCACCCAGGCGAACCCCACGGCGTGGTTCGACAGCGAGCGCGCCTGCCTGCCCGCGCTCATCGCCCAGGCGGGCGCGGCCGGGCTGGACGACGACACCGCGTGGGAGCTCGCCGCCACCGCGATCAACTACTTCGCCGTACGCGGCTTCTACCACGACTGGCTGCGCACCCACGAGCTGGCCCGCCAGGCGTGCGTGCGGGCGGGCAACCGGCGCGGCGAGGCCGTCATGCTGCGCAACCTGGGCTTCCTGCGGATGATCGGGTTCAGAGCCCCGTCGGGGGTCATCCTGGTCGGGGCGGAGTCCGCGCTGGAGACGTTCCGCCGGACCGGCGACCGGCACGCGAAGATCGACGCCCTGTTCCTGTGCGGGTTCGCGCTGCGCCACAAGGGCAACTTCGACCAGGCGCTCGAACTCGTCACCGAGACCATGATGGAGGCGAGGTCGGCCGGATACGCCCTGGGCCTCGGTCGCCTGTGGTACCTGCGGGCCATCATGGCGCGTGAGCAGGGACACGACGTCAACGCCGCCCGCTACGCCGAGCTCAGCTTCCAGCTCGCCGAGCGCAGCGGCGCCATCCACGACCGGGTGCTCGCCCTGTGGGAGCTGGCCGCCACGCCCGGCAGGGACGGCGCGGCGCGGCAGACGTGGGGCCGGCTCCAGGAGCACATCGATGTGTGCCGTGGCCGGGGTGAGCGGGTGCTGGAGGCGTACCTGCTGCTCGCCGCGGGCGATCTCGGCCGGGTGCTGCGGCAGCCGGACGCGCGCGACCTCGTCGAGCGCGCGCTGAAGGTCTTCGACGAGTACGTCGTCCCGCTCGGCCAGAGCGTCGGCCTGCGGCAGCGCGGCGAGCTCGACCACGCCGCGGGAGAGCACGAGGCCGCCTGCCGCCACCTGCTGGACGCGGTCGGGATCAGCCGCCAGACCGGCAACACGTACGAGCAGGCTCTCGCGCTCAAGGCCCTGGGCGCCGCGCGGCACGCCAAAGAGGACCACGACGCCGCCAGACGGGCCAGGCGGCAGGCGCTGGCGCTGTTCCGGCAGCTCAACAACCTGCGCGAGGCCGACGCGCTCACCGCCCTGGACGCGATGGCCCCCGTACGGAACGGATAGCTCCCGTGCCGCCGGTGTCTCGGCCGCAGGGCGGGGCGTACGGGAGGTCGGCTCCGACGTGCTCGCGCCAGTCCTGCGGGGTGAGCCGGGTGAGGGCGCAGACGCGGCGGGCGGCCCGCTCCTCGTCGAGGTGCCACAGCGACACCACGTAGTGGTTGCCACCACTGGCCAGCCTGGTGCCGTCGGGGCTGAACGCCACCGCCATGACATTGTCGGTGTGCGCAGTGAGCGGGCCGCCGCGCACGGCGGGACGCGCCGGATCGCGTACGTCGTACAGACGGAGCGAGCCGTCGGCGCCCGCGCTGGCCAATGTCCGGCCGTCGGGGCTGAAGGCCACTGAGAAGACCGCGCCGGTGTGCCCGGTGAGGCGGCGGCTCGCCGTGCGGCCGGTGAGGTCCCACAGCCGCACCTGGCGGTCCTCGCCCGCGCTGGCCAGGGTGCGGCCGTCAGGACTGAACGCCACCGCGCGGACGCTCCCGGTGTGGCCGGTCACCAGCCGGTCGCGTTCGGCGGGACGGCCGGGGTCGCGCACGTCCCAAAGCCGTACCGACTTGTCGCGGGTAGCGGCGGCCAGGGTCGTGCCGTCGGGGCTGAACGCCAGCCCGTGGACGAATCCGGAGTATCCCGGCAGCGGACGGCTGGGCAGTGGACGGCCGCGGAGCGTAGGACGGTCCGGATCGGTGACGTCCCACATTCTCACCACACCGGCCGCGTCTCCGCTCGCCAGAGTGCGGCCGTCGGGGCTGAAGGCCACCGCGCGCACGGCGCCGGCGTGGCCGCGCAGTGGCGGGCCGCGGGAGGAGGGGCGGCCGGTCACGTCCCACAGCCTTACGGTACGGTCGGCGCCGCCACTGGCCAGGGTGCGGCCGTCGGGGCTGAACGCGACCGCGTAGACGTAACCGGAGTGACCCGCGCTGCCGCGAGGGCGCGGCCGGTCGGTGACATCCCACAGTCTTACGGTGCGGTCGCCGCCGCCGCTGGCCAGGACGCGCCCGTCCGGGCTGAAGGCCGTCGTGGTGACGCCGCCCGCGTGCGCGGAGCGCTGGCCGGCCGGCAGGTGCCACAGGCGGATGACGTCATCGTCGCCGCCGCTGGCCAGGACGGCGCCGTCGGGGCTGAACGCCAGGCCCCAGACGTTGTCCCGGTGCCCGGTGAGCGGGCGCCCGCGCGGGACGGGCCAGAAGGGTGAGGTCAGGTCCCACATCCGGATCGTCTGGTCGTCGCCGCTGCTGGCGAGGGTGATGCCGTCGGGGCTGAAGGCCAGTGCGCGGACGGTGTTGGTGTGGCCCGGGACGGGGTTGGCGCGCGGTTCGATCCGGCCGGGCACGGTCACGTCCCACACCCTGATCGCACGGTCGGTGCCGCTGCTGACCAGGAGCTTCCCGTCCGGGCTGAACGCCAGTGCGTTGACCGGCACGCCGCCGGAGCCGATCCGCCGGTGGACGCGCGGGGCAGGCCCGCCCTTGGCGGATATGTCCCACAATCTCACCACACCGTCCGCGTCCGAGCTGGCCATGGTGTGACCGTCCGGGCTGAAGACGACCGCGTGGACGGCCGAGTCGTGGTGCTTGAGCCCGCGCCAGGGACGTTCGGGGTGGGTGGTGTCCCACAGCCACATCGTGCCCGCGTTCCCGGCCGCGGCCAGCGTCCTGCCGTCCGGGCTGAACGCCACGTGGTTGACGTCCTCGGCCGAGCCCGTCGCCAGGATGCCCTTCGGGCCCGGCCCGGCGGGGTCGGTCACGTCCCACAGCCGGACCTCGCCCGCGCTGCCCGCGCTCGCCACCGTCGTGCCCGCGCGGTCGATCGCCAGCGCGTAGACGGGCCCCGCGTGCCCGGTGAGGGTCCTGCCCTGGCGCCGGGTCACGTCCCACAGGCGTACCGTGCCGTCGCCGCCGGCGCTGACCAGGGTGCGGCCGTCCGGGGTGAACGCCACCTGGTTGACGTCGCCGCGGTGTCCCGTGAGCTGCGCGGGCAGCGGGACGTGCTGGGTGGTGAGCAGGCGCGTGGAGGTGTCGCCCGGCGGCTGACCGGGCGGGCGCCTGCGGTGGGCGAGCAGCGCCAGTTGCGCCGACAGCGCCACGTCGGTGCCGGCGGTCCGGTCGGACTCGGCCAGGATGCGGTGGTAGAGCGCGGTGTCGCGCTGGCGTACCGCCTCGCTCCGCTGCGCGGAGGCGAACACGGCGGCGGCGCCGGCCACCACGGTCAGCACGGTCAGCACCGCCGTGCCGCCGGTACGCAGCCGCCGCCCCCGCCGCCGCGCCCGCACCGACGCGGCCAGAAACTCCCGCCCGGCCGGACTCAGCCCACCGCCTTCCCGGGTACTCCGCTGGGCGGCTTCCAGGCGGCTGCCTCGGTACAGCAGTGCAGCGTCGTGGCGGGAGCGCGTCCAGGCAGCGGCCGTGTCCTCCAGGTTCTGGCGGAGCAGGCCGCCGGCGCGGTCGGCGTCGAGCCAGCCGCGCAGCCGCGGCCATTCGCGCAGCAGCGCCTCGTGCGTGATGTGGATCGTGCCCGCGTCCTGGGTGATCAGCCGGGCGTCGGTGAAGGCCGTCAGCGCGGCCACGGCCGCTTCGCCCACCACGTCGTGCCTGGACAGCGGGCGGCGGGTGTCCTCGCCGTGGTCGCCGAGCTTGACCAGGCGCAGGAACAGCGGCCGCACCGCCTGCCGGGCGCCGGGGGCCAGCGCCGTGTGCACGAGTTCGGCGGTCTTGGCGATGGCCCGGTGGATGGTGCCGGCGTCGCGGTAACCCTGGACGGTCAGGGACGAGCCGTGCCGCTGCTGCCAGGTGGCCCGCAGCGCGTGCGCGAGCAGCGGCAGCCGTCCGGCCTCGTAACCCTCGCCCGCGCCGCCGTCACGACCGCTGCCGTCACGGACGCCGAGGTCACGTACGCCGTCGTCGCGGACGCCGAGGTCGCGCAGCAGCAGCTCGGTCAGGCCCGGCTCGACCTCCAGCCCGGCATCCTGCGCCGGATAGAGGATCGCCTCGCGTACCTGCTCCAGGCTCATGGCCCCGACCAGGAGCTGCCGATCCTGCAACGCCCGCCGCAACGCCGCGTACCCGGCGCAGGCCGGATAGAAGTCGGCCCGCAGCCCCGCCACCACCAGCGCCTGCCCCGGCCCGGCCAGGCGGTCCAGCGCCTCGATGAAGGCCACCCGCCGCGACTGCGCGCCGCACAGTGTGAAGACCTCCTCGAACTGATCGACGATCAGCACCGTCCGCCCCGGCAGGCCGGCCGCGCGCAACAGGCGCGCGCCGCTGCCCGGATCGGCGGCCAGCGCCTCGGCCACCTCCTCGGCCTGCCCGCCGGTACGCGTGCTGATCGCCGCGGCCAGCGCCCGCAACGGATCGGCCCCTGGCGTCAGGGTCAGCACGGCCCACCCCGCCGACCCGGGCAGCGCCCCCGCGGCCAGCCGGGGCACCAGCCCGGCCCGCAACAACGACGACTTCCCCGCCCCGGACGGAGCCACCACGAGCTGCGGCCCGCCCCGCTCCAGCCGCCCGTCGAGCCGGTCGATCAGCTCCGCGACCACCTCGTCCCGCCCGAAGAACCACCGGGCCTGATCCCGCCCGAACGAAGCCAGCCCCGGGTACGGGCACTCGTCCCCGGTGGTCTCGCCCCGCCGCCGCCCGCGCACCCCGTCGCCGTAGTGAAAATGCTGGTCACGCGCCGCCTGGTGGACGACGGCCTCCCCAGAGGCATGCGCGACGAGATGAACGTCAGGCCCGTCCCGCTCCATGCGGTGACCATACGGCTACCGAAGGCGACCGGACAAGCCCCGGTCACGACCTCGACCGGCGGAGCCACGGGCGGCGCGTCCTGAAGAACGTCACCAGGAACATCACCTGGATGCCGCCCTCGACCAGGATGAGCAGCGCGGCGTCGACCGCGGCGACCACGGACCCGCCGCGCAGACCCTCCCGGACGGCGGCGAACGCGTGGGCCAGCCCGTTGACGATGATCGGGCCGCCGTAGAAGGCGAAGACCGTCAGCGTGACGGAACCGCCCAGGGCGAGAGCGACGGCGTAGATCCGCACGGCACGCCGCTCGTGCGGGGCCAGCTCGCCGGTGGGGTCGGTGGCGGGCGAGGCGGGCTTCTTGACCACGGCGAGCGCCTGGGCGAGCAAATACCGGACGTAACGGAGCCCGTCCCCGAAGAGGTCCTTGCACCGGAGCAGATCGCGCAGCACGAAGTAGAGGTCGGTCCGCATGTAGATCTGGGCCTGGAGGGGCAGGCACAGCAGCGTGGTCAGGATGAAGGCCCGCAGCAGCGCCTCGGCGAAGCCGGACAGCGGCAGGTACGCCACGGCCAGCAGCATCGTGGCGATGAGGAAGAGGTCGGAGGCCATCCCGGCCAGGTACACGCGGTAGCGGCGCCGGCGCGGAACTCCCCAGATGGCGGTGACGTCGGTCTGCACGACGAGGTAGTGCAGCCGGGTGCCGAACGCGATGCGTGCCGGGGCGCCGAGCGAACGCGCCGCCAGCAGGTGCATCATCTCGTGGACGCTCGCGACGACGGAGAAGAAGGCCGTGTTGACCAGCACGGAGAGCCCGGTGTACTCGCTCCAGAAGAAGTCACGGTGATGGGGGAACAGGCCCGGTCGCACGATGACGGTCAGCGCCGCGGCCGCGACGACGGCGAGCCAGACCAGCCTGACGGGCCGGGCGAAGAGCGGGCGTACGTGCCGCTCGGTGATGCCCGCGAAGTGGGCGGCCTTCGGCGCGGTCCCCGGCACCGGCCGCCCGTCGATCTCGGCCACGAACTCGAGGTCGGCGAGCGATTCCACGAAGTCGGCCACGTCCAGCTCGACGTCGTGCTCGTCGGCGACGGCGGCTTCGACGTCCGCGACCGGACGCCCCTCGCCGAGCAGCCGGATCACCTCTGCGCACACCGCGGGCAGCTCGACGAACTCGCCGAGGTCCGGGCGGCCGGCCACGATCGTCTCCGGGTCGTCGTCGCCGGGACGGACGACGAGCGGGTGCAGACGTACGACGCTGCCCGCGCCGACCTCGGCCGCCGGGACGCTCACCCGGCCCCCGGCCCGCACAGCGGGCAGTCGTCGTCACGCGGGACGTCGATGAAGTACTGGTGGTCCCAGACGGCCATGTTCCAGTGGAAGACCCTGCCGCGGGTCTGTGCCGGCAGGCCGCCGAGCTGATACAGCACCTCCAGCGCGCAGAGGTGGCCGCTGATGTTCGCGCTGGCCGCGACCACCGCGTTCGGCCGTGACTCGGGCAGCAGCCGCCCGAGCTCCTTCTCCTTGCGTGCCTCCTCCTGCCGGTCCAGGCAGGCCCAGCAGCCGGTCTCGCCGGGCACGAACGAGCCCACGACGACCATCGGCCCGGTGTAGAGGCTCATGAACCACGGGGTGCCGGTCCGCAGGGCGGCCTCGTTGGTCCACTGGACGATCTCGGGATGGGGCTCGTCGGCGCACAGGACGAACAGGTCGTAGCCGCTCATCAGCTCCACGACGTCGTCGGGGCCGGTCACCCTGGTGTCGCTGCCGGTCACCGCGACCGAGCCGTTCATCGCCCGCAGCCGGGCGACGGCCTGGTCGACCTTGGGCTCGCCCACGTCCGACTCGGCGTACAGGAGCTGGCGGGTCAGGTTCGACTCCTCGACGCGGTCGAAGTCGGCGATCCGCAGCGCTCCGATGCCGCTCGACACCAGCCCCGCCGCCACGGCCGATCCGGTGCCGCCCACGCCGAGCAGGCTCACCCGGGCCGCCTTGATCCTGGACTGGACCTCGTGCGGTGACCTGCGCGGCTCGGTGTCGATCCAGCTGAAGAAGTGGCGCGCCGACTCGTGCCGGGCGAGGTCGCGTTCGGTGAGGTTCGCCGGTACGGGCGCTCCGGCGTCCTCGATGAAGCCGCCCTCGATCAGGCCGGCGACGACGTCGCGCACGCTGTCGTCGTCCACGTCGGGACGGCTCGCGGTGAAGTCGGCGCAGATCTGGTCGACCGTCCTGGTGCCGTCCATGAGGGCCACGATCGCGGCGATGCTGCCCTCGTCGTCGTCGGCGATCTCGGAGGCCACCCCGAACTGGGACAGCCCGATGACGATGCGGTTGCCCGGCAGCAGGAACGGCTGGTGAACGCGTTTGACCCTGGGCAGGCGCACTCGTCACCTTCTCCTTCTCATGAAAAGCGGAACCGGCCGGATCTCCTCCGGCCGGTTCCGTGTGTCAGTAGATCAACCGCTCTGTCCGCCGCGGTTGATGGTGGTCTCGATCTTCTCGAGCTTCCTGATCTTGACTTCGAGCTTCTTCTTCTTCATCGACATCTCCTCGCTCTCGACCTCAAGCCGGGGAGACTCCCCGTACGACGACCGGCGAAGGACCCGAGAATCAACGTGAGTCCCGCTCGCCACTCTTGTGGGCAAGATCCTGACACCTGCGCGATATGGCCGTCAATGCCGTAATTTTTCGGACAACCGCAGCGGAAAGCGGCGGGCGGCGCGACCGAGTGAGAGGAAGGCCCGACATGGCCGGCACGTGTACGTTCTGCGGCATCATCGCCGGCGACATCCCCGCCGCGATCGTCCACTCCGACGAGCACGTGGTCGCCTTCCTCGACATCTCGCAGGCGACCCGCGGCCACACCCTGGTCGTCCCGCGCGAGCACTGCCGCGACCTGACCGACATCGGCCCGGACCGCGCGGGCCTGCTGATGCGCGGCGCCGTGCACACCGCCGACCTGCTGCGCCGCGCGCTGGAACCGGGCGGGATGAACATCTGGCACGCCACCGGCGCCACGGCCTGGCAGAGCGTGTTCCACTTCCACCTGCACCTGCTGCCCCGCTACGCCACCGACGACCTGCGGCAGGCGTGGACGCACCGGGAGCTGCCGCTGTCGTCGCTGACGCCCTTGGCCGCCCGGATCAGGACCGCGGTGGAACGGCCGACTCAGAGCTGAAACGGCGGCCCCCGTCCACGTCGAACGTGGCCCAGAAGCATCCGGACGATCGACGTACGGTTCGAGACGCTGACGCCGCTCCAGGATCCGGACCAGCTCCTGGTGATCTACCGCGCCGCGGACGAAGCAAGCCAGTCGGCCCTGGACCGGCTCCGCACCCTCTGACACCGGACCGTCGCGGTCAGACGGTCTCGTCCAGCCGGGCGGCCAGTTGCTCCAGGCCGCCCTTGATGAGCCGCCCGTAGTCGTCGTCGCCGAGCGCGCCGATCCCGTCCCGTGCCTGCTGGAGGTGCTCACGGGCGTGGTCGAGCTCGCCCAGCTTGCGGTAGCACTCGGTCAGGTTGAGGTGCAACGACGGATACAGGCCGGCCACCGACAGCGGCACCCCGGCCTCGGCCACCCGCTCGTCCGTGATGGCGCCGACGGCGGCGAGCGCCCGCAGATCCCACATCAGCTCCTCGCGCACGTCGTCCTGCACGTCGGCCATCGAGTGGGCGAGGACACAGACGTGCAGCGGATCGCCCTGCTCGCCGCCGATGTCGTCCCAGATGCGCGCGAACAGTTCGCGGGCGTCGTCACGCCGGCCCTGCTGGTGGTTCAGCTCCACACCCTGGGCGATCCGGGCCATCGTCGGGTCGGCGGTCATGCACGGCTCCTTCACGGTCGCGGACGATCGCGGCACAGCCTACTCGCGCCTCATCCGGCACGACGATCTTCCACCGACCGGCGACGGCCCCACCCGCCCGCCGTGCCGGCCCGGCGCCACCGGGCCGCCCGATCCGGTGCGTTCGGGCCGGTCCCCGGCGGTGAGCGCCGAGCGGCAACGGGCTCGGTCGGCTCGGGCCGGTTGCCCGTGGTGAGCACCAGGCGGTAACCGACCCGGTGCTCACGGGTCAGTTTCCCGTGGTGAGCACCACGCGGTAGCGGGCCTGGTTGTCCACGACGCGCTGGTACGCCTCGTTGATCTGCTCCAGCGGACGCTCCTCGGTGATGGGCCGCACGCCGGTCAGCGCGGCGAAGCGCAGGGTGTCCTCCACGTCCTTGGCGGTCCCCGACGGGTGGCCGTGCACCGACTTCGTGCTCGGCAGGATCTGGAACGGGCTGACCTCGATCGGCTCGGGCGTGGCGCCGACCACGAGCAGTTCGCCGTTGTACTTCAGCCCGTCGATCGCCCCGCTCATCGCGGCGGAGCTCATGGCCGTGGCGAGCACGACCTGCGCACCGCCGAGAGCCTGCAGCGCCTGGGCGGGATCGTTCGCCGTGGAGTCGATGTAGTGGTGCGCGCCGAGCCGCTTGGCCAGGTCGGCCTTCTCGGTGCCGCGCGAGATCGCCACCACCTCGAAGCCCATCTTCGCGGCGAACTGGATGCCCAGGTGGCCGAGCCCGCCGATGCCGAGCACCGCGACCAGGTCGCCGGGACGGGCGGAGCTGCGGCGCAGTGAGTTGAAGGTCGCGACGCCCGCGCAGCCCATGGGCGCGGCGTCGACCGCCGAGAACCCTTCGGGGATCCGGGCCAGCGCCGTGGCCGGGACGATGGTGGCGTCGGCGTATCCGCCGGCGTAGTGCCAGCCCGGCACCTTGACCTGGGCGCAGTGGATGAAGTCGCCCGCGCGGCAGGCGTCGCAGGACCCGCAGTTACCGCCGAACCAGCCGACCTCGACGCGGTCGCCGACCCTCCAGCCGGTCACGCCCGCACCGAGGGCGTCGATGCGGCCGGCGATCTCGTGGCCGAACACGGCCGGCCACTCCACGGGGTAGCCGCCGTTGACGAAGTAGTGGTCGGTGTGGCAGACGCCGACGGCTTCGACCTTGACGCGGACCTCGCCGCGCCCCGGCCCGGGCAGGTCCGCCTCGACGAAGGTGAAGCCGCCTCCGACCTCGGTCACCTGGGCGGAACGAATCTTGGTCATGATGTACCTCGCTGCTCTGTCGTGTTGACATTCATCAGTTTTCTCTCGTCAAAGGCCCTCATGAGGGTCACCATCGGCCCTGCGCGACCTAGGACTCCCAGACCCAGGCACGACGGCGGCCCGCTTGGCACCATGGAGGTATGAGCGTCAACCGTGAGCTGGCCGACTTCCTGCGTCGTGCCCGGAGCAAGGTGGATCCGGCGCGGGCCGGGCTGCCGCCCGACGACCGGATCCGGCGCGTCCCAGGACTGCGCCGCGAGGAGGTCGCGCTGCTGGCCGGCGTGTCCACCGACTACTACACGCGGCTGGAGCAGGGGCGCCGCATCACGCCGTCGGACCAGGTGCTCGACGCCGTCGCGAACGCGCTCGACCTCGACGACGCCGGCCGGACGTACCTGCGCGAGCTGGTCGGCGCGACGACGCGCACCACGCGCCGGCGCGCGCCGAGCGTCCAGCGGGTGCGGCCTGGGCTCTACCAGCTGCTCGACAGCCTCGACGGCAACCCGGTGCTCATCCTGGGCAGGCGGACGGACGTGCTCGCCGCCAACCGGCTGGCCCGGGCGCTGTTCACCGACTTCGACGCGATGCCGCCCAGGAAGCGGAACTACTCGCGCTGGATGTTCCTCGACCCGGCCGCGCGAGACCTGTTCGTCGACTGGGCGGAGCACGCCCGCACCTGCGTGGAGAGCCTCCGCCTCGACCTGGCCGCCAACCCCGACGACCCGCTCGCCCGCGACCTGCTGGCGACCCTGTCGGAGCACAGCGGGGAGTTCCGCGCCTGGTGGGACGCGCATGGTGTCTACCAGCGCACGTTCGGCAGCAAGACCCTGCGTCATCCCGTCGTCGGTGAGCTGACCGTGGAGTTCGAGACCTTCACCATGCCGGGCGACAACGACCAGACCATGTTCGTCTACACCACCGAGCCGGGGACGGCGTCCCGCGAGGCCCTCAACCTGCTGGCGAGCTGGACCCTGACCAGACCGGGCACGGACCAGGAAACCGCGACCCCGCCCCCAGGACGCTAGGGGGCGGCGACGGCGGCCCGCTCGGCGTCGGTGAGCCGGGTAATCGCCGGGCCAGCCCCTCGGCGTCGTGGCCGAACACGAGAGCCCTGATCTCTGTACGGATGGCGTCGACGGTCATGATGCGACCTCCGTGAGCCGGGCGTGCATACGAACGCCGTCAACGGTCATGACGCGGCCCCCGTGAGCTGGGCGTGCAGGCGGCGGCACTCGTGGGCGAAGCGGCTCGTGCGACGGCTTCCCGTGAACGCGGCCACGGCCGGGATCTCCCCGCGCGCGCCGGTCCAGCCGGCCACGTCGGCGGCGAAGGCGACGAGTTCGGTGAGGGTCACGCTGGCGCGCTGCTTCTCGCGCGGCAGCAGCTCGGGCAGCAGGACGCGCAGGATGCGCCAGACCTCATGGTGGCCGCCGGCGTCGGCCAGCTCGGTCAGGGCCGCGATGGCGGGACGGGGCTGCAGCCAGGTGCGGCGCAGCACCAGCGCGAGCTGGCGGCCCATCGCCTCGGCGGGCAGCTCGCCCTTGGCGGCCATGCGCAGGATCAGTGGGATCATGTCCGGCACACCGCCGACGAGGAGGAAGGCGAGGATCACCGCGGTGGCCTCGCCGAGCGGGCCCTGGGCGATCTCCAGGTCGGCGATCTCCGCCGGAGCCGCCCACGTGCCCCAGTGGCCGCGCAGCAGATAGGGCAGCAGGTTGACGGCCACGATCTCGCGATGCGAGGGCAGGATGGCGGGCCAGGCCCCGATCGTGCTGGCGCACTGGCCGAACATCCATTCGGACGGCTCGCGCAGCAGCACCTCGTCGATCAGCCGGTGGCCGGTCGGGGCCGTCACCCGCAGCACGGGCTGCAGCCTGACCTCGGTGAAGTGGTCCGGCTCCGCGTCGCCGAGCTCGACCATGGTCGCGCCGACCATGTGACGCCACACCAGGCCGCACTCGGGGTCGGCCAGGCCGTCACCGGCGAGCCAGCGGGCGGCCGAGCGCGCCGCCTCCGAGTCGACCTTGGCCGCCCGGTCGGCCGCGGCCTGGTGGCGGCCCCTGGGCAACCGCAGCAGCGCCTGCGCCAGGTCGGACGGGACCGGCTCGACACCGGCGGCGGCGCAGGTCTCCAGCCGGTCGACCAGCACGTCGGGGTCGATATGGCCGCTCATCCAGGTCGGCGTGGCCAGCAGCACCGGCGGCAGGGCACCGTCGTGGAGGGCCGCGAGGAGCTCGGCGTAGCAGTGGAGCAGGAAGTCGTGCGGCGGGGTGGCGCGGTTGGAAGGGGGCAGATGATGGCGCCGCCGCCACTCCTCGTGCTCTGGCAGCGGCTCGGGCATGAACGAACGCAGCCGGGGCGGGACGAAGACCACGGTCACCTGCACGAGCGGCTCGTCCGCGCCCGGCGGAGGCACCGGGTCGCCGGCCCGCATCGCCCCGATCCTGGCGGGGTCGACGCCGAGCTCGGCCATCCGCGTATAAGCGTTGTCCAGGACGCGGGACGGCATGGCCTTCGCGGAGCCGTCGTAAAGGGCGCGGGGCCCCGCCGGACGATCCGGACGCGGGCCGCCCTGGAGGTCATCGTCGTCCTCCGGCGGCTGCTCGGTGCCGGTGGAGTCGGTATCTCTGAAGTCGGTGTCGGTGTCGGTGTCGGTGTCGGTGTCGGTGTCGGTGTCGGTGTCACTGTCGATGGAGTCGGCGTCGCTGGGGAGGGCCCCAGGTGGATCCGGCCGCCGGAGAAGGGGACTGCCGCCCGCCCTCGCGGGCCACCGCATGACGTGGGCCGTCGTCGCTGGTCCAGGTGATGAAGAAGGCACGCAGTGGGGCGTCGTCGTCGAGGTAGCGGCCAGGCCGGTAGAAGCACCTGGGCGACGTCGATGGCGCCGCCCCAGCGGCGGTTGACGTCGCGGCTGGTCATCCAGGTCACCGCGGCGGCCGGGCCGCCGATGACACCGACACCGGTCAGCAGCAGCGCTTGGGCCGCCGTGTCGAGCGCGTCGCCGATCTCCCAGGAGGACGGCTCGTCGAAGTCGTCGGGGTATTCGGCGCGCAGCCGCTCGGTGTGGGCGCGGCGCAGCTCCTTGACCAGGCCGGGTAAGCGCCCGCCCAGCTCGGCGCGTTCGGCGTCGGTGAGCGTGACCAGCCGGTCGGTCAGGCGGATGACCTGGTTACCGGCGACCAGGTCGCGGATCTCCGTCCAGAGGGTCATCGGGAGACCTCCACGGCGGCGCGGGCGACGATCCGGGCGGCCAGCACGTGCTTGCACGGCCCGCGCGAGCCGCGATGGTCCCACCACCACTCGCAGGTGCAGGAGCCGTCGGCCAGGGAGACCTGGCGGGTGCCGCCCGAGGTCCGGACGGTGGCCGACTCGCCTCTGAGGTGCACCGCGCCCGCCTCGACGAGCTTGCGCGCCTTGGCCAGCCGCGGGTTGAACAGGCTCACATCGTCCTTGTCGTACGGCAGCTCGCGGTGGAAGTGGGCGGCCTCCGACAGGTCGTAGCCGACCCGGCCGGCCACGCCGAGCTGGGTCAGCGCCGCCCGCACCCGGTCGGCGGGCAGGCCAGCGCGGTCGGCCAGCAGCCCGATCTCGACCTCGGGCTCGAAGTTGAGCAGCATGCCCACCACGTCGGCGTCGTTTTCCGCCTCGTCGGTGGCCAGGTCGTCGAGCACCGCGCCCTCGCCGGAGAAGCCGCGCCAGCGCTCGGGCGAGAGGGCCAGCGTGTAACGCATGCCGGGCAGCTCCAGCTCCCAGGCGCTGGAAGCGGCGTCGGCGGGCCCGTACACCCGCAGGGACTTCGCGAAGCGCAACAGCGGCAGCAGCGTGGCCAGCCGGTTGGGACCGGCGAGCTGGACCGAGCCGGGGATCTGCCTGGGCGAGACCTTCAGCTCGCGCCCCGCCTGCGCCACCCACACCGTGCCCTTCCTGGGCAGCCCGCGCAGGAACCGCACCGCCGCCATGCCGGCCAGCTCGCCGCGCTGGTCCATGCCGGAGGCGATGACCTGCACCTCGGCGAAGCCGCGCAGCCAGCGCTCGGGCAGCGGCACCTTCTTCTCCACCACCGCGCCGTCCATCGTGGTCACGACCAGCTCGTCGAGGCCCACCCCCAGGTGCAGCGGGTCACGCGCGCCGATGCGGGCCAGCGCCTCGCGCAGCGGCGCGTTGACGTCGACGTTGGTGGTGCCCCGGTCGAACACCTCGCCGTCGAGCGCGCCGCTCAGCAGGTCGAGCCGGGCGTAGACGCCGCCGCAGGCCGAGAACGACTCGAACCGGAGCCGGTCGCCGTTGCACGTCACCACGGGGTCGCGCACCCAGCCGGGCCGCGACTGCGGCTGGTGGTAGCGCGCCAGCGCCACGTCGGCGACGCCGAGCAGGGCCGCCGCGGCGGGAGCGGCCTGGGTCACCACGCCGCTGAAGAACCGGGGCGCCACGGCAGGGCCGGACAGGGCCCGCCCGCCGGAGGTCGCCAGCCCGAGCCGGCCGTCGACGAGAGAGGAGGGCGCGGCGTACGTGTACGCCTGCGTCGATGAGGTCATGGCCGGGACGGTAGATCAACGCACCGACAAACCGGCTCGCCGCCGTTCAGAGGCACCTTCAGGGCCCTCGGGCAGGACGTTCACGGTGGTGTGCGACGGCACCTGACCCCGGGCCTTGACGGCCGCCATGACCGCGCGCTACTAGTGATCGAACTCTGTTGGGGGAGCCACACATCCACTCAGTGGAGGCACGGGCCATGGCTGGAGCGACGTTCGGCATTCTGGGCCCCGTCCAGGTGCGCGCGGCGGACGGGCGGGAGATCGCGCTCAAGGGCAAGGAGCACGCGCTCCTGACGATGCTTCTCCTCAACGTCAACGCGCCCGTCTCCAGGGACCGGCTGATCGCCGCGCTGTGGGAGACGGCTCCGCCCTCCGCCGTCTCCAACCTGCAGACCCACGTCGCCCGCATCAGGAAGGCGCTCGGGTCCGATGTCCGCCTGTTCACCAGGGGCTCCGGATATCTGCTTGAGGCGGACGAGAACGACGTCGACCTGCTGGTCTTCGACCGGGAGGTGCGCCGGGCGCGGGCCGACGCGCGGCGGGGCGACCTCGTCGCCGCGGCACGAGGGTTCCAGGGGGCGCTGGCGTTGTGGCGGGGGCGTCCGGCTGAGGGCGTCCAGGTGCACGACTGGATGCGCGAACGGGTGGCGGAGCTGGAGGAACGGCTGGCCGAGACGCGCCTGGACGCAGCGGAGGCCAGGCTGGGGGCCGGCTCGCCCGCGGAGGTGATCGGCGACCTGCGGTCGTTCGTCGCCGAGCAGCCCCTGCGCGAGCGGGCCTGGCACCTGCTCATGCTCGCGTACGTACGGGCCGGCCAGCGCCATCGCGCACTGGAGAGCTACGAGCGGGCACGCACGCACCTCGTCGCCGAGCGGGGCGCGGAACCCGGCCTCGACCTGAGGCGCCTGCACGCCGTCACCCTGGCCGACGAGCGGAGCGCGGCCGAGCCGGGACCGCGCACCACGGTCTGCCAGCTCCCGCCCGACCACGCCGACTTCGTGGGCCGGCGCGACGAGGTGGCCGCGGTCACGCGGAACCTGCTCTCGGCGCACGGCACGTCCGCCGGCACGGCCGTGCCCGTCAGCGCCATCTCCGGCCAGGGCGGCGTGGGCAAGACCACGCTGGCCGTGCGCGTCGCGCATCAGCTCAGGCACGAGTTCCCCGACGGCCAGCTCTACATCGACCTGCGCGGGTGCGAGCGGCATCCACTCGACGCGGCCGAGGCGCTGGGCCGGTTCCTGCGCGCCCTGGGCCTGGACAGCTCCCGGCTGCCGGCCGACCTCGACCAGCGCGTCGAGCTCTACCGCGAGAGCCTCGCCGACCGGCGCTACCTCATGGTGCTCGACAACGCGGCGGACGAGGCCCAGGTACGCCCGCTCATCCCGGGCACGCGCGGCTGCGCCGTACTGATCACCAGCAGGCAGCGGCTGGCCATGCTCCCCGCGACCCGGCGCATCGACCTGGACGTCATGCCCGTCGCGGACGCGGTCGAGCTGCTGGGGAACATCATCGGCGCCGAGAAGGTCGTCGACACGCCCTCCGAGGCCCGCACCCTGGTCCGGCTCTGCGGCGAGCTGCCGCTGGCCGTGCGCATCGCCGGCGCCAAGCTCGCCGCGCGCCCCCACTGGGACCTGGGCCACCTGATCACCCGCCTGAGCGACACGCGCGGCCGGCTCGGCCAGCTCTCCCACGGCTCGCGCGAGGTCCGGGCCAGCATCGCCATCGGCTACCAGAGCCTGCCGTCCCAGGCCCAGCGGATGTTCCGCCGGCTGGGCCTGCTGGAGGCGCCCGACTTCGCGATCTGGGCCGGCGCCGCGCTGCTCGACACGTCCGAGCCGGAGGCCGAGCAGCTGATGGAACAGCTCGCCGACGTCCGTCTTCTGGAGGTGGCGGGCCACGGGCCCGGCGGGCAGGTGCGGTTCCGGTTCCACGACCTGATCCGGGCGTACGCGCGGGAGCGGGCCGAGGCCGACGAGACGGACGGCGCACGTTCCGCCGCTCTCGAACGGGCCTTCAGCGGCTGGCTCGACCTGGCCAGGCGAGCACACCGGCGGCTGTGCGGCGGTGACTACCGGATCGTCCACGGCGACGGGATCGTCTGGCGGCTCGACGCGAAGGCCGCAGAGCGCGTGGTGGCCGACCCGCTGGCCTGGATCGAGGCCGAGGCCGCCGGCGTCGTGGAGAGCGTGCGCCAGTGCGCGGCGCTGGGGTTCGACGAGCTCTGCTGGGACCTGGCCACCAGCACGATGGACCTGTTCCAGACCAGAAGCTTCCACAACGAATGGCGCACCACGCATGAGACCGCGCTACGCAGAGCCCGCGTGTCGGGCGACCTGCGCGGGCAGGCGGCCATGCTGCACGGGCTCGCCCGGCTGTGTTTCGCCCTCGACGACCGGACCGGCTGCGGCCCGGCCCTTGAGGAGGCCCTGGAGCTGTTCGACAAGGCCGGCGACCGGCACGGCCACGCCCTGGCCCTGGTCAACCAGGCCGAGCTGCACCGGCTCCAAGGGCGCGACGCCGACGCGCTGGCCTGCTACGAACAGGCCGGCGAGGGCCTGGCGCGGGCCGGCGACCGGAGCATGGAGATCACCGTCATGCGGGGCATCGGCCGGATCCACTTCCGCATGGGCCGGCTGGAGCAGGCCGGCACGTTCGTCCGGCGGGCGGTGCGGATGGCGGACGAGGTCGGCGACGTGCGTTCGCGTGAGTTCACCAGGATCGTACTGGGGGAGATCGTGCTCGCCCAGGGCGACCCCGCCGCTGCGGAAGGCCACTTCAGCCAGGCGCTGGCCGTGCTCGGCGCGCTCGGTTTCCCGAGCGGCGTCGGCTACGCCGCCCTGGGCCTGGCCGAGGTGCGGCTCGCCCGGCAGGATGTCGCCGACGCCGAACGTCTTCTGGAACAGCCTCTGGCCATATATCGCGATATAGGCGACAAGGTGGGGCAGGCCCGCGTGCTGTTCACCCAGGCCGAAGTGTGGCGCCGGCAGCGGCGCCTGGAAGAGGCGGCCGAGCTGCTCGAGGAGGTCGTCGCGCTGTGCGCGGCAATCCAGGCCCCGAGCCGCCAGGGCCTGGCCCTGCGCCTGCTGGGCGACGTGCACCGCGACGCGGGTGACCTGCCCGCCGCCGTGGCCGCCTGGCGCCGCGCCCTGCCCTTCCTGGAGGCCACGTCCGCACCGGAGGCAGGCAAGGTCGCCGCGCTGATCGAGCAGCACACCGCCTGACCGTACGGCGCGCACAAGGCACCGTGACGAACGGGTCAGGGAACATCCGTTCAATCCACCGCCGCGCACCGGCGGCGACACTGGGGGCCACGACCGGCCACGACCGGCCACGCCGCCGGTGGAGCCACAGAGACGAGGGCAGGTTCATGCGGATTCTCATTTCCGGCGCCGGCATCGCCGGCCCCGTGCTGGCGTACTGGCTGACCAGGCACGGCTGCTCCGTCACCGTCGTCGAGCGGGCCCCGGCGCCACGCGCGACGACGTCGAGTACGTCTTCGGCGACTCGATCACCGCGATCTCGCCCGACGGCGAGGTGCGGTTCGAGCAGGCGCCGCCGCGCCGTTTCGACCTCGTCGTCGGCGCGGACGGGCTGCACTCCGACGTGCGCCGCCTCGTCTTCGGCGAGGAGTCCCGCTTCTCCGCCTTCATCGGGGCCTATCTCGGGGTGCTGCCCCTGCCGGAGGCCTTCGGCCGCGACGGCGAGATGCTCATGCACGTCGGCGTCGGCCGCACCCCGGCGTTCTACTTCGGCTCGATCAGCCGGCTCCGCATGGACACCTGGTCGCGGGGGAGGGTGACGCTCGTCGGCGACGCGGGCTACTGCCCAGGACCGGCCGTCGGAGGCAGCACCGGCCTGGCCGTCGTGGGCGCGTACGTGCTGGCGGGGGAGCTGGCGCGGGCGGGCGGCGATCACGAGCGCGCCTTCCCCGCCTACGAGCGCGCGATGGCCGGGCACGTGCGCGGCAGCCGTGCGGCGGCGCTCAGCGCGGCCAAGACCCTGGTCCCCACCTCCCGCCTCGGCGTCTCGGGGCTGGCCCAGGGCATCCGCCTCATCTCCGCCCTGCCCTCGGGCCCCAGGCGCGCCCTGCTCCGCCTCACCGCCAAGAGCGGGCGCGTGTACGAGTCCATGACCCTGGACGACTACCCGTCGTCACTCAAGGCGTCCGGATCCTGACCCCGCCGCGTGATCGTCAACCGGCCGGCGGCGCGGCGGTGGAGGCGCGGTAGACCATGGAGACGGGCAGGACCTCCTGCGCCGACGCGCTCCGCTCCGCGATGCGATCGAGGAGCAGGCGGACGGCGGCCGCCCCGGCCTCGCAGAACGGCATGCGCACGGTCGTCAGCGGCGGGATCGTACGGGCCGCGACCGGATGATCGTCACAACCGACCACCGAGCAGTCGTCAGGCACCCGCCGCCCCCGCTCGTGCAGGGCGTTGAGCACCCCGACCGCCATGAGGTCGTTCTGCACGTAGATCGCGGTGATGTCGGGCGCCCGGTCGAGCAGCCGGTGCGTGGCCGCGTAGCCGCCCTCGACCTCCCACGCGCCGTCCTCGACCAGGAGCGGATCGTGGGCCAGACCGTGTCCGGCCAGCACCTCCCGGTAGACGGCGGTGCGCTGCTGGGCGCTGTGCCGCCGCAGCAGGCCGGTCACCGTGGCGATCCGGCGGTGGCCGAGCGCGAGCAGGTGGCGGACCGGGAGCGCCGCGCTGTTCTCGGCCTCGATGGTGACGGACGGGACCCCGCCGCCGGCGATGTCGTGCAGGCTGACGCAGGGCGGCCCGCCGCGCAGCAGCCGCCCGACCTCCTCGTCCTCCTCGGTCGCGGGGGCGTTCATGATGATGCCGTCGACCCGGCGTTCCATCAGCACGCGCAGGTAACGCACGCAGTCGGAGCCGTCGGGATCCAGGCTGCTGAGGATCACGCTGAGACCGTGCTGCCGTGCCTCGCGCTCGATCCCGACGAGGGACAGCGCCGGCGTCGAGTTGCTGAAGTCGACGGTGATCACCCCGAGCGTCAGCGAGCTGCGTGACTGCAGGCTGCGGGCCAGCGCGTTGGGGATGTAGCCGATCTCCTCGGCCGCCTCGATGATGCGCCGCCGGGTGGCCGGGGTGACGGCGCCCTTGCCGTTGAGCACCTTGCTCACCGTCTGGAAGCTCACGTTGGCGCGCGCGGCGACGTCCCTGAGCGAGACACTGGCCACGGTGTTTACCTCCGAGGGGCGAACGTTCGCATCACCGGCGCGGCACCACTGCCGCGCGGCCATGCTCCCACATCCTGGCTGGGACGAACCGAGGAACACCATAACGCGGAAGGGTTGACGCGGTCACCTGGGCTGGCACACCATAGGCGAACGTTCGCCTTCGGATCTGCCCTGGTCCGGAGCATCCGGCCATGCCCCCATCCCCCTCATCCCGCCCCCTCGTCTCAGTTCCCGCGCCTCGATCCCGGCGGGAAGGAGAGGACCCACCATGACCGATCTCGGCCGCCGGCGATTCCTCGGACTGTCCGGCGCCGCCCTGGCGGGCGTCCTCGGCGTCTCCGGATGCAGCCGCAGCTCGCAGCAGGAGGCCGCCACCACGGCCGGCGCCGACGTGATCCGCTGGTGGGATCACTTCCAGCCGCTCAAGCCGCTGTACGAGCGCATGTTCGCCGAGTACGGCAAGGCTCACCCCGGCACTCGGGTGGAGCACGTGGTCTACAACCCCAGCGAGATGGGCCAGGCGCTGCAACTGGCGTTCAAGAGCAACCAGATCGCCGACGTGCACACGGTCGCGGGCCTCGGATCGTCGGAGGCGGCCCTGGTCGCCGGCGGCTGGTTCTCCCCCCTCGCGAACCCCGACGCGATCCGGGCGAAACTCCCCGCCGACAGCCTGCTCGAAGGATTGCACGTCTTCGACGGCAAGCTCTACACCTTTCCCGTCTTCACCCCCCGCCAGTACGCCACGCTCACCTGGTTCAACCGCGAGCTGGTCGAGAAGGCGGGCGGCGATCCGGACGCGGGCCCGGCGACGTGGGACGAGTTCCGCGCCCTCGCCGCCCGGATCACCAAGGACGGCGGCGGCCGGGCGTACGGCTGGATCCAGGGGCTGCAGTTCCAGGAGCGGATGCAGACCCACGTCACCGAGCTGGCCATGTCGGCCGGAGCCGCGCTCGCCGTGATCCCGGGCGCCGGCGAGATGGGCCTGGTGGACCCGCGCACCGGCGACTACGCCTACGCCAGTGAGCCGTTCGTCCAGGCGCTGGAGTTCCTGCTGTCCCTGGTCCGCGACAAGGTCGTGTTCCCCGCGTCCACGTCGCTGGACGCCAGGACCGCCCGCGCCAGGTGGGCGACCGGGGTGGCGGGCATGTTCTTCGACGGGTCATGGAACATCGGCGTGGTCAACGGGCAGTTCAAGCAGTTCGCCGGGAAGGTCGGGGTCGGTCCCGTGCCCTCGCCCGACGGCAAGCCGGTCCTCTACGGAGCTCCCGCGCAGGGCCAGCTCTTCGTGTCCAGCAAGTCCAGGCACGTCGAAGCGGCCTCCGAGCTGCTGGCCCAGTGCACGGGGCCCGAGTTCAGCCGGGCGCTGGCGAGCTACATGGACCAGGTGCCCCTCGACCTGGAGGCCGTGGCCACGGCGGACGTGCACCCGACGTACAAGCGGGCGGTCGAGCTGTTCGGCCGGAACGTCCGGCTCGCGCCCAGTCCCGTCTCCCGCAACCCCGCCGTCACCCAGGTGATCAGCGAGATGAAGGAGCAGAGACCCACCCTCGGCGAGATCACCCAGGGCATCCTCAGCGGCGAGATCACCGACATCGGCAAGACGCTGCGCGAGCACGACGGCAAGCTCGCCGCCGAGCGGGAGCGCGCCACGCGGGTCGTGTCGGGCAAGGGGGTGCGGGTGAGCCTCGACGACTGGGCGTTCCCGAACTGGAAGCGCGGCGAGGACTACACGGCGGAGATGTACCGGCAGTGACGAGCGCCATGACACGAACCGTGACACGAAAGGCGACGGCCCGCCGCCGGGGGCTCGCCGCCAGACTCTGGTCGGAACGCTGGTCGTACGTCTTCCTGCTGCCCACCGTCGTGCTGTTCGGCATGTACACGGTCTGGCCGATCCTCTCCGGCCTGTACTACTCCCTGCTCGACTGGAACGGGCTCGGCGCCGAGCGGCCCTTCATCGGCCTGGCCAACTACCGTGAGGCGTTCGGCGACCCGCTGTTCTGGAAGTCGCTCGGGGTCACCCTGCTGATCATCGCGGTGACCGTGCCGCTGCGGGTCGGGCTGAGCCTGCTGGTCGCGCTCGTCCTGAACAACCCGCGGCTGCCCCTGGCCAAGCTGTTCAGGACCGCTTTGTTCGTGCCCGTGGTGACGACGACGGCGATCATCGGCGTGGTCATGGGGTTCATCTTCGACCCCGCCGGCGGCCCGGTGAACCAGGTGCTGCTCGACCTCGGGATCGTCGGCCAGCCCGTCGACTTCCTGGGAGACCCCGCCACCTCCCTGTGGACGGTGATGGGCGTGCACATGTGGAAGTGGTTCGGGATCACCCTCGTCTACTGGCTGGCCGCGCTCCAGACCATCCCCGTCACGGTCTACGAGGCCGCGCGGACGGACGGCGCGGGCGGCTGGGCGGCCCTGCGCCATGTGACGCTGCCGCTGCTCAAGCCGTTCCTGATCATCATCGCCCTGCTCACGGCCATCGAGACCATGCAGATCTTCGACCTGGTCCTGACCATGACGAACGGCGGGCCGTTCTTCTCCACCCTGACCACCGAGGTCTACATCTACCAGCAGGCCTTCGCCGGCACCACGCCCAGGCTCGGTTACGGCGCGGCGCTCGGCGTGCTGTTCGGGGTCTTCACGCTCGTCTTCGCCGCGATCCAGGCCGCCGGCCTCCGCTACGCGAACCGCGTCAGGAGCAGCTCATGAACGTCTCCGCCCTCCGCCGCCGGCTGGGGATCTGGGCCCAGGTGGCCGTGCTCGCCGTCGTCTGCGTGGTGTGGATCTATCCGCTGCTCTGGATCGTCTCCGCCTCGCTGAAGGACTCGCTGGGGGTCTTCTCCGGCGGGCTCGGCCTGATCCCCGGCTCGCCGCACTTCGAGAACTACGCGCGGGCCTGGCGGGACGCCGACTTCGGGCTCTACACGGTGAACAGCGTGCTCGTCACCCTGAGCACGGTGGTGCTGGTCGTCCTGCGCTGCGCCCTGGCCGGCTACGTCATCGCCCGCCGCGACTTCATCGGCAGGCGCGTGGTCGTCGGCGTGCTGGTGGCGACGTTGTTCGCGCCAGGGGGTCTCACCATCATCCCGGTGGTGGAGCTCAGCGACCTCCTCGGACTGCTGAACTCGCGTACGGGCATCGTCCTCGCCCTCGCGGGCGGCGGCCACGTCGCCGCCGTCCTGCTCTACGCCGGCTACTTCACCCGCATCCCGCGCGAGCTCGAAGAGGCGGCGATCATGGACGGCGCGGGCTTCCTGCGCACGTTCTTCCGCGTCGTGCTGCCCCTGGCCGGCCCGGTCACCGCGACCGTGAGCGTGATGACCTTCCTGGCGGCCTGGAACAACTTCCTGCTGCCGCTGGTGTTCACCTTCAGCCGCCCGGACCTGCGCACGCTCTCGGTGGGCATGCTCGCCTTCCGCGGCACCAACTCCACCGACTGGTCCGGCCTGGCCGCCGCGGGCACCATCTCGCTGATCCCGCTGCTCCTCGTCTTCCTCGCCCTCCAGCGCTACTTCGTCGAGGGCGTCGCCGGAGCCGTGAAGTCCTGAAGTCCTGACGCGCCGACCCCGCCGGAGCCGTGCGGCCCCGGCGCGCTTCACCCGGATTGAGAGTCATGAACGCACCGAACATCCTGCTCATCTGCACCGACCAGCAGCGCTTCGACGCGCTGGGCGCGTACGGCAACGACGAGATCCACACGCCCCACCTCGACCGGCTGGCGGAGCAGGGCGTGCTGTTCGAGAACTGCTACGTCAACAGCCCCGTCTGCGGCCCCTCCCGCGCCAGCCTCATGACCGGCCGCTACGTGCACGCGCACGGCGCCTGGGCGAACGGCGTCGGCCTGCCCGCGCACGAGCGGCTGTTCTCGCGCACCCTGGCCGACCACGGCTACGACTGTGGCCTGGTCGGGAAGTTCCACGTCGGCGGGGCCTGCTCGGACGGCCGGCTCGAACCGCGGCTCGACGACGGCTTCCGGGTGTTCCGCTGGGCCCACGACCCCTACCCCGGGTCGTCCGAGAACGCCTACCACCGGTGGCTGCGCGCCGTCCGGCCGGATCTGTACGACTCCGCCGCCCGGGCCGGCTCGGGCACCGGCTTCGACGCCCTGCCCACCGAGTTCCACTACAGCCGGTGGATCGGCGACGAGACCATCGACTACCTGCGGCGCTCACGCGACACGAGCAAACCCTTCTTCTTCGTGGCCAACTTCTTCGACCCGCACCACGGATTCGGCGCGCCGAAGGAGTACGCCGACGCCTACCGGGGCAGGTCTCTGCGGCGTCCGGTCACCCGCGACCAGGAGCTGGCCGGCAAGCCTCCCGTGCTCACCGAGGCGTCCCACCGCTCCTACGCCGGCCACGCCCGCGGCTACGTCGAGTACACCGAGTCCGAGCTGCACGACGTCAAGGTCAACTACTACGCGATGGTGAGCCTCGTGGACGACGAGGTGGGCCGGATCCTCGCCGCCCTCGACGAGACGGGCCTGGCCGAGAACACGCTGGTCGTCTTCACCAGCGACCACGGCGAGATGCTCGGCGACCACCAGCTCATGCTGAAGGGCCCGATGATGTACGAGTGCGCCGTCCGGGTCCCGCTCATCATGCGCTGGCCGGCCGGGCTGCCCGCCGGTGAGCGACGGACGGAGCTGGTCCAGTGGATCGACCTGGCGCCCACGTTCCTCGCGGCGGCCGGCGCGCCGCCCCTGCCGCGCGGGCAGGGGCTGGACCTGCTGCCGCCGGCCCGCGGTGAACGGGACGCGCCGGTCAGGGGCTGGGCCCTGTGCGAATACCGCAACAGCGGCCATCCGTACGCGGAGCCCGTGCACACCACGATGCTCAGGCGGGACCAGTGGAAGATCGTCGTCTACCACGGCGCGCCGTCCACGACCCGGGCGCGCACCGGCGAGCTGTACGACCTGGAGCGCGACCCGGCGGAGCTGGACAACCTGTGGGACGACCCGGCGCACGCGGCCGTCCGGGCCGGGCTGCAGGAGTCGCTGCTCGACGTCCTGGTCGCCACCGAGGACCGCAGCCAGCCACGGCTCGGGGACTGGTGAGGACGCGTCCTGGGGGTGCGGGTCACCCGATCTCGATCAGGGTGAACTCGATCTCGGGGACGCTTCGCCCGCTGCGGTGGTCGAACACGGCCGCGCCCCACTGGGTGAACTCGGGCGTCTTGTCGCGGTAGCCGCGGTTGCCGCGCAGCGTCACCCGCCGGCTGTCGCGCACGCTCACCCCGTACGGGTGCGGGCCGAGCACGGTGGCCACCCGGAAGAGCACGGAGTTGGCCAGCAGGATGTCCCGGCAGCGCTCGATCTCGACCGCCTGCGAGCGCCAGCCGTAGATGTGGTCCTCGGTCTGCAGGCCGAGGAAACGCCACCCCGACACCCCGCGCAGCACCACCTCGCGGGTCTCGTGGTGCTCGATGGAGAGCTCGTACAGCCGGGCGGGCACGTCGGTGTCCTCGACGAGCAGGCCGTTCTCGGCCCAGCCGTTGATGCTCCACACGTTGACGAACGTGCCGCCACCGCCGCGCACCCAGATGCCGTACTTGTGCGCGCCCCGGTAGGTGTAGCCGGGGTCGCCCGAGGGGGCGTCCGCCGGATGCCACTTGACGAACTGGGTGGTGATGTCCGCCAGGTAGGAGTCCGCGCCTGAGCGCCAGAGGAGGTTGACCGCGCCCGGGGTCTGCCGGGCGGTGTCCAGGCCGAGGCCCGTGACGGTGTTCCGGCCGCCGAGGGGGGTCGACACCAGCGCCCGTGGCGCGCCGGGGTCGGTGAAGTGCGGGTGGCCGTCGGTGGCGAGCAGCCAGGTCTGCCGGGGGTGCAGGCCGATCAGGCTGGACGTGCGCCGCAGCTTGAGCGTGTCGGACAGGACGTACCTGCCGATCGGGACGAACACCGTGTCGTGCCGGTCCACGGCCGCCTGGAAGACGGCCAGGTCGTCCTCGCCCTTGCCGATGGGGCGGCCCATCTCGGCCGCGACGTCGGCGACGCTCACCCACGTCCTGACCGGTGGCGGCGGCGGGGCGTCGGCGCGCAGGTTCGCCCGGACCCGGGCCACCGGGGCGCCCGCCGTGAGATCGGCGTGCACGCCCTCGCGCCTGGTCTCCTTGCCGGTCAGCGCGCGTTCGACGCGCAGGCCGTACGTCAGCTCGCGGACCAGCGCCGACGGCCTCCCGACGGCGGTGCGGGCGCCGCTGCCGGCCAGCAGGAGCAGGTCCCGGGTGGCCGAGGTGGTGCAGTTGAGCAGGGTGAGCTGGTTGCTGCGGCGGATCCGGTCGTCGTCCGCGCCGGGGATCGACTCGCTGTCGTTGAGCACCACGGCGACGTCGCCGACGTCCTGGAAGTGGGAGTCCTGGACGTAGAGGTGCTGCCATTGGCCGGGCACCGACTCGAACGCCCGTGGCGTGCGCGCGACGATCGCCCTGACGACGACGAGCTTGGCGTCGTTGTTCATCACCACGGCGGCCCGGCGCTGGCCCTCGAACCGGCAGTCGAGCAGCGTCGTCTGCCAGCCGGCCGAGGCGGCGAAGGCGTTGAGGCCGACCTCGCCGCCGCGCACCCGTACCCGGTGGATCAGGTTGGCGTTGTGGTCGATGCCCGCGCGGCCCTCGCCGGCGTCGATGTCGAGGTCCTGCAGCAGGCAGAGCTGCGCGCCGCCGAACCGCACGGCGATGGCGTCCGGGTTGCCCGGTTCGATGGTGATGTCCAGGTTCACCAGCGCGGTGCCGAACGTGTCGTTGTTCGCGTACGTGACGGGGCCGCCGACCGGGCGCCGGCGGAAGGCGAACACGTCGCGCGCCGTGCCCGAGGCGTAGCCGGGGGAGTTGGCCCCCAGCACGAAGCGGGGCCGGCGCCGGCCGTAGCCGATCACGCGTACGGAGTCGTGCACGTTCACGGGGGCCGACAGCCGGTACGTGCCCTCGGGGACGAGCACCACGCCGCCGCCGTCGCCGGGCGGGAAGTCGCGGGCGCCGCCGAGTATGTCGCCGAGCCCGTTCGCGATCCCGCGCCGCGACGCCTCGTCCACGGCCGCCTGCAGCGCCGCCGTGGCGTCCCCCGTGCCGTCGGCCGGGGCCTCGAAGCCCGGCCCGCCGACCACCACGGCGTACGGGTCGGGCGGGAGTGCGGTGAAGACCGAGGTGAACGCCGTCGGGTCCAAGTGGTTGGCTGGTGCGGTCTGGTCCAGCCCGCCGGCCGATGCGGCGGTCGCCGGGAGCAGCGGTAATGCGGCTGTGCTCGCGGCCAGCGTGACGAAAGCGCGACGAGAGTACATGGCTGGTTCACCCCTTGAGCCCGGCCCGTTCCTTGGTGTACTGCGGCCGGGTGAGAACGCAAGACGATCAGGACGCGGGAGGCCGAGGCCTGGCACCGGGCCTGGTGGCGGCGAGGGTGGAGCCCTCGATGAGTTCGCACGGCAGCAACTCCTGGGGGGTGCCGCCGCTCTCGATCACCCCGGTCAGCAGCTCGACGGACCTGCGGCCCATCTCGCGCCGGGGGATGAGGAATCCGGTGAAGTCGATGTCGGAGCGGACCGGCCGGGTGGCCGAGCCGAGCGTGACCACGGACAGGTCGGCGGGGACGGAGACCCGGTGCCGGGCCGCCGCCATGAAGGTGACGGCGTCGGCCTGTTCCTCGAAGAACGCGACCGTGGCGCCGGTCGCGAGCACCGCGTCCACGTCCGGCGCGCCGCGCTGGAGGCCGGCTGCCGTGCTGATCCTGACGCCCTGGCCGCCGGGCGGCGGGTCCGCGTCGGCTGAGTCGTTCACCCTGACGCCCTCGACGCCGAGCTCCGTCACCGCGTCCAGGAAGCCGCGGTGGCGGTCGGCCCAGGACTCCGCGCCCGACCCGGCCCCGACGTAGACGAGCGTGCGGTGCCCGAGCGCCACCGCCCG
The DNA here is from genome assembly GCF_039529435.1 of Nonomuraea maheshkhaliensis. Lineage (NCBI taxonomy): Bacteria > Bacillati > Actinomycetota > Actinomycetes > Streptosporangiales > Streptosporangiaceae > Nonomuraea > Nonomuraea maheshkhaliensis. The sequence continues at coordinate 63,415 of NZ_BAAAMU010000030.1, read as the reverse complement.
CCGCACCAGGGCCCCGGCGGCGGAGGCGTAGTCGGCGCCCACGTACGGCACCGGCCCGCCCGCGTCGTCGCGGCGGCCGACCGACACGAACGGGATCTGGTCGGTGATGAGCCGCGCCAGATCGTCACGGTCGACCGTGTGGCCGAGCAGCACGCACCCGTCGGCCAGGCGCACCCGGCTGTCCTGGTCGAAGATCCGCCGCCGGCCGCCCGAGGCCCGCGCGCTGGTGAACAGCAGCAGGTCGCAGCCGGCCTCCTCGGTGCACTCCTCGATGCCGACCAGGAACGGATGGTAGAAATCGGCACTGGTGGCCGGGAAGACCGCCTCGTAGGTGAAGACGCCGAGGATGCGGTTGCGGCCCTCGGCCAGCCGGCGGGCGGCCGGGTCGGCGATGTAGCCGGTCTCCTTGATCACCCGGATCACGCGCTCCCTGGTCTCGGGAGAGATGCGCACAGCGCCCTCCGCGCGGTTGTTGAGCACCAGCGACACGGTGGTCTGGCTCACTCCCGCCATGCGGGCGATGTCCTGCTGCGTGAGACGTCTCGCCACGGCTCCCTCTCCTCGCTCAAGGGCGTCAGCTGGGAGTCTGCGACCTCACCGAGCCCGGCGTCAAGAGTGAAAGCCCAGTAATAATTCGCATTACCATGATCACGACCAGGGTGACGGGGTCACCGCGCGGGGGCGGCGGCGTCGTGCAGCCGGGCGGCGTCGTGGCTGGGCGGGACGCCGTACTGGCGCCGGTATTCGCGGCTGAACTGGGACGGGCTGTCGTAGCCGACGCGGTGCGCGACGGCGGTGACGTCGTGGGCGCGGGTGGCGAGCAGGAGCCGGGCCCGCTGGAGCCGGATCTGCTTCTGGAACTGGATCGGGCTGAGCGCGGTGACGGTCTGGAAGTGGCGGTAGAACGCAGAAGGGCTCATGCCGGTCAGCCGGGCCAGCTCCTCGACGCGGAAGGGCTCGGCGTAGTGGTCCTGGATCCACCGCACGGCCCTGGAGACGTGGCTGAGGCTGCTGTCGGCCAGGCCGAGCTGGCGTACGGCGTCGCCCTGCTCCCCGGTGAGCAGCCGCCAGAAGATCTCGCGCTTGACCAGCGGCGCCAGCACCGCCCGGTCGCCTGGGTCGTCCAGCAGGTTGACCAGGCGGATCAGCGCGTCGAGCAGGCCGTCCGTCATGCCGGCCACGGCGATGCCCGGCAGCGCCCCCGCCCGGGGGCGGGGCAGGCCGCGCGAGCCCGCCTGCAGCAGCAGGTCGGCGATGACCGGCGGCTCCAGGACGAGCGCCAGCCCCAGCGCCGGGCACTCCGGGCTCACGTCCACGAAGGAGCCGCTGACGGGCAGGTCCACGGAGGCCACCAGGTAGCTGCCCGGGCGGTATTCGAGGACCCGGTCGCCCACCGTGAGCTGTTTGGCGCCCTGGGCGAGGACCGCCAGCACCGTGCCGGACATCGAGGGCGACGGCGGGCCGTCACGCTCGATCCGCGCGATGTACAGACCGTCGATGGCGGTGGCCTCGTCGGGCCGGACGTGCCGGGCCAGCGCCGCGCGGAGCTCGTCGAATCCCATGCTCTGGATTTCAACACACCTTTCAGGTGGAGGATCAGGCAAGAAGCGAAGAGGTTCATTCTACCGTCTTCCCAGCTGAAGCGGTGAAATTGAATCAGCAAGTCAGGCGGCCGAGAATCGCCCGACTGGAGGAACGTACATCCTGAGAAGGAGCACCGTCATGAAGGTCGGATACGGGTTCAACGCCGCCATGACCGCCAAGCCCGGTATGGGGGAGCGGCTGGTCGAGCTGCTGCTGACCGGTCTGAACGAGGGCAACCCGGCCGCGAGTGAGCACTGCGTGGTCTACCTCGTCAGCCGGTCGGCCTCCGACCCCGACGTCGTCCACGTCACCGAGGGCTGGACCAGCGAGGAGGAGCACCACCGGCTCTTCGCCGGCCGGGCCGCCCAGGATCTCGTCGCCCAGGTCCAGGAGCTGGTCGCCGCGGAGCAGCCGTACACGGACTACGTCCCGGTCGGCGGCAAGGCCAGCTTCTGACGCCCGGCTTCGAGATCACCTTGTGGCCCCCACGCACGACCTGAGTGCCACCCGAACCCCCGCAGCACCCCGCAGAAAGGAACCCCCATGTCCCGCCCCGCTCTCGACTCTGAGCTGAACACCCTGCTCGCCGGCATACCCCTCGTCCAGGAGATCACCCCGGAGCTCCTCACCGACCTGCGCCGCATGACCGCGGTCCCGGTCGAGCCGCTGCTGGCCGGCCGGGCCCTGAACCGGCGCGAGATCACCGTTCCAGTCTCTGTCCCGGTGCCCGGCCAGGACGGCGCGCGGATCCCGATGACGATCCTGACCCCCACAAATGCCGGCGCCGAGCCCGGCGACCCCGCCGGGGCGCCGTGCGTCTACTGGATCCACGGCGGCGGCATGATCATGGGCGACCGGTTCTCGCAGCTCGACATCCCGCTCGAATGGCTCGACCGGCTCGGCGCCGTCGTGGTCACCGCCGACTACCGGCTCGCCCCCGAGGCCGGCGGCACCACCCCCGTCGAGGACTGCTATCAGGGCCTGCTGTGGCTGGCCGAGCACGCCGCCGAGCTCGGCATCGACCCGGACCGGATCGTCGTCGCGGGCGCCAGCGCCGGCGGCGGGCTCGCGGCGGGCGTCACGCTCATGGCCCGCGACCGCGGCACGCCGGCGCTCGCGGCCCAGGTCCTGATCTGCCCCATGCTCGACCACCGCAACGCCACCGCCTCCAGCCGCCAGTACGCAGGCGAGCCCGGCGTCTGGACCCGCGAGACCAACGTGTTCGCCTGGAAGGCCCTGCTCGGCGACCTCCCCGACGACCAGGTGCCCGCCTACGCCTCACCCGCCAGGGCGGACGACCTGTCCGGCCTGCCCACCACGTACGTCGACGCCGGTTCGGCCGAGGTCTTCCGCGACGAGGACGTGGAGTACGCCACCCGCATGTGGGCCGCGGGCGGTCAGGCCGAGCTGCACGTCTGGGCCGGCGGATTCCACGGCTTCGACGCCCTCTTCCCCGAGGCCGCTCTGTCCGCCACCGCCCGCCGCACCCGTACCGACTGGCTCACCCGCACGCTCACCCGTCCCGAGCCCGCCCGCGACTGACGACCGCCTGCCGAGGGCCGTTGGGCGAGGGGCGCCGGTGGGGACCACGTCCGGCCCGAAGCGCCCTCAAACGGGCAGCGGCCGGCGCACGCCCTCGGTCGACTCCCGCGCGACCAGTCGGTACGGCGCCGGCCGCACCTCGAACGGCAGCGGCTCCGCCGCCCCGATGCGATCGGGCAGGCACCCGACGGCCAGCGCGGCGATGGCGGCCTTGTCGGGGATCACCGTGGTGAGGGACGGCGTGCTGCAAAGAGCCTCCTGAGACCCGTCGATGCCCGCCACGGCCACCTCCCCAGGACAGTCCACGCCCGCTTCGTACAGGGCCCGCTGCGCCCCGATCGCCAGCAGGTCGCTGAAGCAGAGGACCGCGTCGGGCCGGACGCCGGCCGGCAGGGCGAGCAGGGCGCGCAGGGCGAGCAGGCCGTCGGGGCGGTCGAACCGCCCAACCGCCGCCGCTACGGCATCGTCCAACCGGAGATCGCCCGTCTGTACGGCTACCACGTCGCCCCCGAGCGCCCCTCCGTGGCCCGGCGGAGCGCGGCGAGCGAGAGCCGTACCGCGAGCCTGTCGGCGCAGGAGCGGCGGGCCGCGTACGACGAGAGCGGCGGCTGCCTGCGGCAGGCGCGGGCGCGCATCGAGCGGGGGCGCCAGAAGTGGACTCCGCGCTGTTCAACCAACACATCACGCGGACGTTCGAGCAGTCGCGGCGGGAGGCTGCGGTCGTCCAGGTCTTCCGGGCGTGGAGCGCGTGCATGCGGGCCGGCGGGTGGCGCTACGACGACCCGCTGGCCGCCATCACCGGCCAGCGGTGGCTGGGCGGGGGCCCGGCCACGGACGAGGAGATCCGCGCGGCGCGGGCGGACGAGCGGTGCAAGGCGAGCACGGGTCTCGTCGCGGTCTGGGCACCGGCCGACAAACGCCTCCAGGAGGATGCCGTCCGCGCCCATCCGGAGACGTTCGGGGCACTGAAGACGGCCGGGGACCGGCAGCTGGAGACCGCCCGCACGATCATCGCCGAGGCCCGGTGACCTCCGGCGACGGACGGCTCGGTTCGCGCTCTTGCGGGGGCTGGGTGGCGGCGGCGAGGAGGGTCAGCTTCTCGGCGGCGTCGCTGCCGGGGTCCGGGTGGTAGACGACGAGCGTCCGGCCGCCGCCGACGCCCAGCCGCTCCCGGTTCAGCCGGAGCACGCCGAGCTGGGGATGGTCGATCTCCTTGGCCGCGCCTTCGCACGCGTTCACGTCGTGGCGGGCCCAGAGCCGGCTGAACCGAGGGCTGGCCAGCGAGAGCTCGCCGACCAGCTCGATGAAGCGGGGATCGTCCGTGTCGGTGCCGACGGACGCCCGGAACCCGGCGACCATGCCCGCGCCGGCGCTCTCCCAGTCGGGGTAGAGGGCCCGCTCGGCCGGATCGAGGAACGTGTCGCGCAGCCGGTTCGCCCCCGGCACGAGGCGCGGTGACAGAGCGGTCGCCAGCGCGTTGACGGCCAGGACGTCGAGGTAGCGGCCCTCGACGTACGCGGGCAGCGCGAGCGTGGCGACGAGCTTGGCGACGCCGGGAGGAACGCTTTCCTTGCGCGGCCGGCGCCGCCGCCGGCGGGGCTCGGCGGCGGCGAGACTCAGCAGGTACGCCGTCGCGGCCTCGTCGAGCCGCAGCACGCGGGCGAGCGATTCGAGCACCTGTACGGACGGGTTGCGGTCGCGGCCCTGCTCCAGGCGCAGGTAGTAGTCGGCGCTGATGCCCGCCAGCATCGCCACCTCCTCCCTGCGCAGGCCCGGCACCCGGCGCACGCCGTGGACGGGGATCCCGGCCTGCTCGGGGGTGACGAGCTCGCGCCGGGCCCGTACGTAGTCGCCCAGCGGGTTCGCTCGCTCGCTCATCCCTCCACGGTATGTGCCGGGACCGCGTACGTGCCTGGTCCTGTCACCCCCAGGATCGCGGCGGCCCTGGCTGTGCGCGGAGCCGGCGGGCAGCGTGGCCGGCGAAGGACATACGAAATGAGGAGAGAGGAAACTATGTCGACATATCTGCTGGTACACGGCGCCTGGCACAGCGGGGAGTGCTGGAAGAGGGTGGTCCCGCTGCTGGAGGCGGCCGGGCACCGGGTGTTCGCACCGTCGCTGACCGGCTACGGCGACAAGGCGCATCTGCTCGGCCCCGAGGTGGGGCTCGACACGCACGTCGCCGACGTCGTCCGGCTGATCACCGACGAGGACCTCACCGAGGTGGTGCTGGTGGGGCACAGCTACGCCGGGCTGGTGATCTCGTCCGTGGCCGGGCAGGTCCCCGGCCGGATCGCGGAGCTGGTCTACCTCGACGCGATGGTCCCCGAGGACGGGGAGAGCGCGGCCGACGTCATGCCCGTGACACGGCAGCTGATCGAGCTCGCCGCGAGGTCCGGGGACGGCTGGCGGGTGCCGCCGATGCCCGAGCTGCCGCCGCCCGCGGGCCTGTTCGGGGTCACGGATCCGGAGGACGTCGCCTGGCTGCGGTCGATGCTGTCGGACCAGCCGGTGCGCTGCCTCACCGAGCCGGTCCGGCTGGGCGGGCCGGCCGCGCGGGCGGTCCCCCGTACGCACATCCACTGCACCGTCGGCAAGCCGGAGGGGGTCGTCCGCCGTCCCGTTCCCGAGGTGCAGCCGAACGGCCGCCCCGCCCAGGTGTGGGAGCTGCCGACCGGCCACGACTGCATGATCACCATGCCGGTGGAGCTCACCGACCTCCTGCTCAAGCTCGCCTGAGCACGGGCGCGCGGCGGCGGCCGGCTCCACGGCGCACCCCCACTCGGACACCCGCCGCAAAGCGGCCGAGCGCCCATGTGTGACCATGGTCGCCGAAACCCCTGGAGAGAACGATGACGCACGCCCCCCGCCTTCAGCTCGCATGACGGCCGCCACCGAAGGATCCGCACCCCGGCGGGTGGCGCTGATCGTGGCCGTCGCCTTCTTCATGCAGAACCTCGACATCACGATCATCAACACCTCGCTCCCGCAGCTGGCGCGGACCTTCGGCGTGGACGTCGTCAGCGTGAACGTCGGCATCACGGCGTACGTCGTCGCCGGCGCGGCCTTCATCCCGCTCGGCGGCTGGCTGTCGGACCGGTACGGCGCCAGGCGGGTGTTCGCCGTCGCGATCGTGATCTTCGGCCTGGCCTCGATCGGCTGCGCGGCCTGTACGGAGTTGTGGCAGTTCGTCCTTGCCCGCGTCATCCAGGGCATCGGCGGCGCGTTGATGATGCCGGTCGGCCGCATCATCGTGCTCAAGAACGCCGGCAAGGCCGACCTGCTCCGCGTGACGGCGCTGATCACCTGGCCGGCCCTGATCGCTCCGGTCATCGCCCCGGTCGTCGGCGGCGCGCTGACCACCTGGTACGGCTGGCAGTGGATCTTCCTGCTCAACGTGCCGCTCGCCCTGGCCGGCACCGCGCTGGTGCTGGCGTACGTCCCGGGCGTGCGCGAGCCGGACCCCAAGCCGCTGGACCGCGTGGGCACGGTCCTGATCGTCACGGCGCTCAGCCTGACGATCTACGGCCTGTCCGAGCTGGCGCAGCCGTCGGCGCTCGGCCTCGACCTCGCCCTGCTCGCCGTCGGCTGCCTGGTGGGCGCGGTGGCCGTGTGGTGGTTCCGCCGGGCCGCCCACCCGCTGATCGTGCTGGGGCCGCTGCGGGTGCCGACGTTCGCCGCCACGACCCTGCACGCGGGCAACCTCATCCGGCTGGCGATCAGCGCGACCCCGTTCCTGCTCCCGCTCATGCTGCAGGAGGCGTGGCGGCTGACGCCGCTGGAGGCGGGACAGGTCGTGCTGGTGTACTTCCTCGGCAACCTGGTCGTGAAGACGGTGACCACACCGCTGATGCGGCGGCTCGGGTTCCGTACGGTGCTGGCCGGCAACGGCGTGGCGGTGGCCCTGTCGATCGGGGCGCTCGGGCTGGTGGACGCCGGCACCGGGTTCGCCGTGGTCGCCCTTGTGGCGTTCGCCGCCGGGGTCACCCGGTCGATCGAGTTCACCGGGATCAACACGCTGTCGTTCGCCGACATCGGCCCCACCGACCGGGCGGCGGCCTCGACGTTCTTCAGCATGACGCAGCAGATCTCGGTGGCGCTGGGCGTGGCCGCCGCCGCGATCGTCCTCCAGGTGTCGCACGGCTCGGCGGCCACCCCGCTCACGCAGGAGGACTTCTCCCTCGCGTTCGTGCTGACCGGCGCGGTCGCGCTGGCCGGCGCCCTGATGATGCTGCGGCTCCGCCCCGACGCCGGCCACGAGGTCACCGGCCACCGGCCCCGGGCCAAGGGCAAGGTGGCCGTCGGCGGGTGAGCCGGTGGGTAGTGACTCTCCGGTGCCGACCGAAAACGGTAAATAAATGCCGCGCAAACCGGTCGCGGAATATGCGGGAATTTGCCAGGGGTAGCAAACTAGTGCTCCCCATCGCATGGCGTCTCGGATAGCATCGTCATTCACTCGGATATTTCCGGCGGTGCGGGGTGTAACAGGATTGACGTACCAGGGGGAGGATCCAGCGGGAGAGTGGCCCGACACTCTCGACGTGGCCCGAATGCTGAAGGACGGCTGGCGTCCCCGCCCCTTCCGGCAGTTCCTGCTCAAGGTGCACAGCCGCTGCAACCTCGCCTGCGACTACTGCTACGTCTACACGCTCGCCGACCAGAGCTGGCGCTCCAAACCCATGGTCATGGCCCCCGACCTGGTCACGGCCGTCGCCGGCCGCATCGCCGAGCACGCCACCACGCACAACCTGCGCTCGGTCCGGCTGATCCTGCACGGCGGCGAACCGCTCCTGGCCGGCCACGCCTACCTGCGCAAGGTCGTGGAGACGCTACGCGCGGCGGCTCCGGGCGGCCTGCACGTCGATGCCGTCGTACAGACCAACGGAGTGCTCCTCGACGAGGCCGCCCTGCGCACGTTCGGCGAGCTCGACGTGCGGGTGGGCATCAGCCTCGACGGCGGCAGAACGGCCAACGACCGCAACCGCCGCTACGCCGACGGCCGCAGCAGTTACGACGCCGTCGCCGACGCGCTGACATTGCTGCGCGGCCCGGAGTTCCGTCCGCTCTACACCGGCCTGTTGTGCACGGTGGACCTGGCGAACGACCCCGTCGAAACATATGAGTCACTGGTGCAATTCGAGCCGCCGATGGTGGATTTCCTGCTGCCGCACGGCACCTGGGAATCGCCGCCGCCGTATCGATCATCCGACCCGTCGAATACGCCCTATGGCGACTGGCTGATCGCCGTTTTCGACCACTGGTACGGACGCAGCGGCGAAACGGTCGTCCGCCTCTTTCAGGAGATCGTCACCCTGATGCTCGGCGGCGCGTCGGCCAGCGAGGCGGTCGGGCTGACGCCGTCCACACTGGTCGTCATCGAGACCGACGGCACGATCGAGCAGACCGACTCGCTCAAGGTCGTACGGCACGGCGCCCCCGTCACCGGCCTGAACGTGGTCGACCACCCCTTCGACCTGGCCCTCACCCACCCTGGGATGGTGGCCAGGCAAATGGGCGCCGACGCGCTGAGCGACACCTGCCGCGACTGCCGGTTCGGCCGGGTGTGCGGGGCGGGCCTCTACCCCCACCGCTACCGTCCCGGCACGGGCTTCCTCAACCCGTCCGTGTACTGCCCGGACCTCTACCGGCTGATCGAGCACATCCACAACCGTCTCGTCGGCGACCTCCGCCGCGCCTCGCGCTGAAAGGACCCGCATGCCCCCCAGCGATCACCGGCTGCCCGGCCATGCCCTGTCCCGGCTGGCCTCGGGAGGCGGCGGCGCGGACGCCGTACGCCACCTGGCCGCCCCTCAGCGCAGCAAGCGCCTGCTGAACGTGGTGGGCACGATGCGGCTGGCCGTGGAGGCCGGCCATCCGCACGCACGGGTCGCCGAACACGCCTACGACGTGCTCGCCCAGATCGAGAAGAAGAGCCCGGCGGCGGTACGCGGCACGCTGGCGCATCCGGCGGTGGGCGCCTGGGCCGTCCGCGCCGTCCGTTCGCTGGAAGAGGACGGCACTTCGCCGGACGGACCCGGCGATCCAGCCCGGCTCGGCGCGGTGGCCGCCGCCGCCGCGCTCAAGTCGGGCATGCCGTGCGAGGTCCAGGTGCCCGTCTCCGGCGGCACGATCATGCTGCCGTCCCTCGGCCGGCTCGAACTGGGCGACGCCCAGGACGACGTGCTCGCGGACCTCGTCGTACGCGCCGACGGCCGGGTGGAGGCCGGGGAGCTCTGCCTGCGTCCCGGAGCCGGCGAACAGCGCGGCTGGCGTCCGCTCCGCCGGCTGGAGACCGCCGACGCCGGGCTGCGCGTGCTGGTGGACGACCTCGACGTCTTCCGCTGGAGCGACACCGCCGAGGTCGGCGGACGCCTGCGCGAGCCGGAGCTCCAGACGTGGCGGGCGAGCCTGGACGCGGCCTGGACGATGCTGCGCGCCCACCACTGGACGATCGCCGAGGAGACCCAGGCCCTCGTCACCGTGCTCACCCCGATCAAGGGGCCGGCCCAGGGCATGAACAGCGCCTCCTCGGGCGACCTGTTCGGGACGATCGGCATGTCCACGCCGCCCGACGGCCGCTGGCTGGCCTCGACGTTCGCGCACGAGGTCCAGCACGGCAAGCTCAACGCGATCCAGGACGTCGTGCGGCTGCTGGAGCCCGACGAGAGCGACGAGCCGAACCGCTTCTACGCGCCCTGGCGCCCCGACCCGCGCCCCCTGTCAGGGCTGCTCCAGGGCGCCTACGCCTACCTGGGCGTGTCCGGGTTCTGGCGGCGGCAGCGGGCGCACGAGAGCGACCTGCGGCCGCACATCGAGTTCGCCCACTGGCGGGAGGCCGCGCACCTGGTGACCGGCACCCTGCTGGACAGCGGCCTGCTCACCACGGAGGGCGAACGCTTCGTCGGGGCGATGCGGCGCACCCTGACCCCGTGGCTGTCGGAGCCGGTGCCTCCCGCCGCGCTGGAGATCGCGCGGCAGGAGGCCGAGGCCCACCTGAGCACCTGGCAGGCCGCGAACGGGAGCGCTCCCGTTCACAGGCTGTAGGAGTCGAAGTCCCAGTTGAAGCGCTTGCCGTCGGCGGCGTGCAGCCGCTCGGGGTGGGTGGGTGACAGGGTGGTCTCGTACGCCGCCATCGCCTGGTCGTACAGCTCCGTGGCCTCGTCGATCCGCCCGATGGCGCGCAGGTCGATGGAGAGGTTGACGGCGGCCGAGAGCGACAGGCCGTTCCTGGGCCCGACGAAGTCGCGCACGCCGGTCAGGGTCGCCCGGCCCAGCTCGGCCGCCCGCTCCGGCTCCCCGAGCTCCGCCAGGTCACCGGCCAGGTTGATGGTGCTGCTGAAGGTGTAGACGTGCGCCGCGCCGAGCCGGTCGAGCAGGCCCTCATAGGTCTTCTCGTCCAGCTCCATCGCCTTCTTCGCGTCGCCGCGCAGCCGGTAGAGCAGGCCGAGGTTGAGCTGACAGCCGTAGGTGAACGGATGGTTCGCGCCGTAGGTCTGCAGGTGGCGCTGGTGCGCGTCCTTGGCCAGCGCCATGGACTCCTCCAGGCGGCCCAGCTGGCGCAGGGTGTTGCTCAGCGCGACCGTGGCGGCCATGGTCTCGGGGGAGTCGGGGCCGTAGAGCTTGTTCAGCCTGGTGTGGACGTCCTGGATGAGCTCATAGGCATCGTCGAGGTGTCCCATCCGCCGCTTGGCGATCGACAGGTCGCGGGCGGTGGCCAGCGTGAGCGGATGCTCGATCTTGAGCTCTCTGACGCCGTAGGCGTACGCCTCCTCGCCCACGTCGCACGCCTGCTCGTGATGGCCGGACAGGCGCACCACCCGGGCCAGGTTGTTCCAGAACAGCTGCACCTCCCATTTGTTGACCTTCCGCCGCACGCTGCTCTGCTCGATGTAGGCCAGCTTCTGCAACTCCAGGGCGGTGTCGTAGCGGCTGAGCAGGGCGTGGTCGAGCGCCAGGTTGTTCATGGCGCTCAGGGTCGTCGGATCGCTGACGCCGTACCTGGTCTCCAGCGCGGCCAGCGACGCCGCGTCCTGTTCCTTGGCGTCCTCGAAGCGGCCCTGGGCGCGCAGGTTGGCGGCGTAGGTGAGGGCCATGCGCAGGGTCTCCTCGTGATCGGCCCCGAACACCTCCCGCATCAGGTCGAACGTCGCGTCGTTGAGCTCAAGAGACTCCTTGTTCGCGCTCAGCTGCCACAACACGTTGCCCAGGTGCCGGCGTAGCCGCAGCACGAAGGGGTCGTGCTCGCCCGAGGTCGCGACCCAGCTCTGGCGGAACTCCTCCGCCAGCGAGCGCGCGGAGCGCCAGTTGGCCACGCGGTAGAGGTGGCGCACGATGTTCAGGGCGGACTCCCGAACGCGCTCGTCATCGGATCGGGCAAGACCGGACGGGCGCACGTGCGGCAGCAGGAAGGTGTACTCCTCCTGGGTGGAGATGTCCTCAGGGTCAGGGGGAGCGCCGGCGGCCAGCAGCAGGTGCACCTCGTGCCGGAACTCCTCCTGCTCCTCAAGCGTGAGCGAGTCGCGCAGCAACGCCTGCACCAGCCGGTGCACCTGCACCGTGCCGGTGTCGGGCTCGATCCGCAGCAGCGAGAAGCGGGCCAGCTCGGCGAACGCCTGGCTGCGGGTGAGCGGGTTGGACAGCACCGTCCCCATGCGCTCGGCGCCGCTGTCTCTGCTGCGCTGGAAGACGAAGCGCGGGATCGGGTCGGGGCCGAAGAAGGCCAGGCAGCGCAGCACCTCGGCCGCCTCGGGCATCCGGCTCTCGACCTGGTGCACCGAGAGCTGCCAGGCGGCGGTCATCGTGTGCGGGTATTCGGTGGACTTGCCGAGCTGGAGCAGATCTCCGGTCTGCTCGGCGAGCAGCCGCACGTATTCGTCGGTGGACATGCCGGTCGTGTCCTGGACGGCGGCGGCCTGCTCCAGCGCCAGCGGCAGGTTGCCGAGCTCGTGCGCCAGATGCACGGCCTCGCTCTCGGGCACCTCGCGGCGCAGGCGCTTGCGCAGGAAGGCGACGCTCTCGGCGGTGGAGAAGACGTCCACGGAAACGGTCTCGGCGACGCCGCTCCACCTGCTGTTCCTCGAGGTGATGAGCACATGGCCGTCCTGGCTGCCGTGCGGGATGAAGGGCCGGATCTCCTCAGGATCATCAGCGTTGTCGAAGATCAGCAACCACCGGTCCACCGGGTCGCCGCGCTGCAACGCATCGCGTACCGAGTCGGCCGCCTCCTCGATGCCCATGGTGCCCGCGGACGGCAGCTTCAGGTCCTCCGTCAGCCCGGCGAGCGCGCTCGGAATCAGCAGCGGCTGGTCGGCCGCGATCCACCAGACCAGGTCGTAGTAGCCGCGGTAGGCCCAGGCGTATTCGATGGCGAGCTGCGTCTTGCCGACGCCGCCCAGACCCTGCAGGGCCTGGGGCAGAGGCACGACGGCGGCCGTGTTGGTCTCCGTCAAGCTCTTCCGTAACCCGTTGAGCAGGGTTTCGCGCCCGGTGAAATGTCTATTGCGACCAGGGATTTTCCGGCCCCAGATGGGCGGCATCCGGGGCACCGTCTGAGGAGCGGCCTGCTCGTTCACGTCGCCTCGCCTTCTCTGTCCCACTGAATTTCGATCCTACGATTGATTCTGGCGAAGGGTAGCCACAGAATCACTATTGAGGCGTTATCCGACGCGTCTTGGATTCAATCCCGCTTTACGGGCGGCCGTAAAGCGGCGACGGGAGGCTGTATGGGCGGCAAACACGCGACCGGCGTCATCGATGTGGACGAGGCGACCTTGGAGGATCTCAAGGACCTCGATCTACCTGTGCTTGCGCGAGCACTGCAGCGAATCTCGGGCCAGAGCGCGCCGGTCGCGGGTTTCTCGTCGGCGATCTGATCTGACGTTCGGAAATAGTGCCGGCTCGGCTCGCTCAACATAACAATGTCCATGGACACGAGCGGCTCCGGTGGATGCGCGGTACGGTGAGGTCAGGTTTATCTGTCCGCAACCAGACATCGTGCCCTGCTAATCCGGTGATGCGAGGGTGAACGAATTGTTCGGTCCCGACACTAGGCGGCGGAGCGTGGCATGACTTCCACCGGCAAGGGCTTGGCCCCGTTCGTCGGTCTGCAACCATTCCGCCGTGAGGACGTCGCCAGATTTCATGGGCGGGATGACGAGATCCGCGAACTCACCGAACGCTGGCAGGACAATCGCCTCACCGTCCTGCACGGCCCTCCGGGAGTCGGGAAGACGTCGCTGGTCGCGGCCGGGGTGCTGCCCAGGCTCGACCTGTCGCGGTTCGACGTGCTGCCCGTGGGCGGGGTGAAGCCGCCGCCCTTCGTGCCGTCGGCCGTCATCCCCGAGGGCGGCGACCCGCACGTCTTCGGTTTGCTGGCCTCCTGGTCGCCGTACGAGAACCCGATCCGGTTCGCCGGCCTGACCATCTCCTCCTACCTGCGCTGGCACCACTGGAGCCCGGACCACCGTCCGATCATGGCCGTGCTCGACCAGGCCGACGAGGTCTTCACCGCTTTCCGCCGGCCGTCGCGCGGCCATGCCCAGCTGCTCGACCAGCTCAGCGACGCGCTCGCCGCCACCGAGGAGGACCTGCCGCTCCGGCTGCTCGTCGTGGTCGGCGACGAGCAGCTCGAATCGCTGCGCCGGCACGACGGCCTGCGGGCACACATGGCCAGGGGCGCCTCCTTCCGGCTCGGCCCGCTGAGCAGGAGGGCCGCGCTGGAAGCGTGCCGCCGTCCGCTCGAAGCGGCGGGCCACGTGTTCGAGCCGGGCGCGGACGAGACGTTCGCCGACCGGCTGCGGGGCGAACGGGCGGCGCCGGCGGCCACCGTCGAGCCGCTGCACCTGCAACTGGCGTGCACCGCGCTGTGGGACTCCGTCCGCGACCGCTCCGCGCCCGTCGGCGCCGGCGACCTGGTGGACGTCGATGACGTGCTGGGCTCGTTCACCCATCGGATGGTCCACGAGGTGGCCCGCGACCACTTCCGCGGCGACACCGACAAACTGCTCGCGTTGCTACGGCCGATCGCCCGTCAGGACGACACCTGCGAGGAGCTGCCGCAGCCGGTGGCGCAGGCCCTGACCGAACGCCATGTGCTGCGCGCCAGCGAGAAGTGCCGCTACGAGATGCCCAAACGGCTGGTGGAGCCCTTTCTGCGGCGCGCCGCCGGTGTTCCCGCCCCGATGGTGGCCGACCGGCTGGCCGTGGCCGCCGCCGCGCTGCACAAGGGCTGGTTCGACGTCGCCGAGCGGTACGCCCGCGACGAGATCGGCCAGAGGCCGGACAACAGGGCGCGGGCCCGGGCCGAGTCACTGCTGGGGGACCTGGCGTACCTGCGCGACGACGTCGACTCCGCGCTTGAGCACTATCGGACGGCGGCCCGCCACTACGACGCGACGCCGGGGTCCGAGCAGATCGTCGCCACCCACCTGACCGCCATCGGCACGATCCTGCTCGATCGCGGCGCCTACCAGGACGCCGTCACCCAGTTGGAGTCGGCGGCCAGGCGCAGCAGGGAGCCCGCCATCAGGACCGAGCTGGCCTGGGCGCTGTGGTACGTCGGCAGGGAGAGCGGGGCGGTGGACGTCCTCGACAGCGCCATGCGGCAGAGCGGTGAGCGGCCCGAGATCCTGCGGGCCAGGGGTGAGATCCTGTCCGACCTGGCCAGGCCCGAGCGCGCCCTGAGCGACCTGCGCAAGGTCGAGCCGCACGAGCAGCCCTCCACGCAGGCCGCCTACGCGCTGGCGCTGGCGCTGAGCGGCGACGTGCGCAAGGCGGTCGAGGCGGTGCCCCGGCTCGACGTGGACAGCGACGCGGCGACCCTGTTGCGGGCGGCGCGGGTGATGAAGGAGGCCGGGCGGGACTCGGAGGCGTCGCGGCTGGCCTGCCGGGCGCGGGACAGCAGGGGCAGGCGGCCGCTCCCGCCGCAGTTGACCGCGGCGGCCGACCGGCTGATCGGCACGGCCTGATCGGTACGGCTTGCGCGGGCTGATCGGCATGGCCTGACCGGCTCATTGGCACGGTCTGACAGAAAAATGGCCGATGTTTGTGACAGGTGTGACTCCTGTTGCTCTATTATCATAACGAGCCTCGGCTCTCAACCATGTGCCATTTTGGGAATCAGAGGCCGCCAACGTCCGTTTTCGCGATTAAGCGGTCGCGGGCGTGGAGCGAACTTCGTGGGTGCTTTTAGGGATAATTCGCCCTTTCTGTGGTCCTGGGCGGGATCGACCCTTTCGATGCTGGGCAGCCGCACCATCGGCGTGACCTATCCCTTGCTGGCATTCGGTCTCGCGCAGTCACCGACCTCGATCGCCTGGGTCATGTTCGCGTCGACCGTGCCCGGTTTGCTGTGGTACATCCCCGCCGGGGTGTGGATCGACAGGATCGGGCCGCGCCGGGTCATGGTATGGAGCGAGTTCCTGCGTGGCGCGCTCGTCATGGGCATCGTCGTGGCGCAGATCGCCGGGGTTCTGGAGCTGAGATGGCTGCTGATCGTCGCTCTGCTTGAGGGAACGCTCTCCGTGCACTCGTCGGTCGCGGAGACGGTGCTGATCCCGTCCACGGTCAAGCCGGACAAGGTGGAGAACGCCTTGGCGCTGCACGAGGCGTCCGTGCACGGCATGGTTCTGGCGGGGCGTCCCTTGGGGGGCCTGCTTTACGGAGTGAACCCGATTGTCTCTTTTATCACGAATGCGGCGATGCTTTTCGGCGCCGCCGCGAGCCTGAGCCGGGTGCCTCGCGATATCACCGGGAGAGGAAAGCCGCTCGGTGAGATATTTGGGGAGATGCGTGGCGGTCTGACCGAATTGCAGAGGAATCGATTCCTCCTCTCTGCCACGCTCATTACCGCGTACATCAACTTCATGGTCCAGGGCATGATCGTGGTATTCCTGTCGGAGGCCACGGACGACAACCTGCCCTCCGCCCTCGCCGGCACCATCCTGGCCGCGTCCGGCGTCGGCGGCGTCATCGGGGCGATCACGTCGCTCCGCCGCGGCCGGACCGATCGGCGGTTCCGGCACCGCCCCGTGATGCTGGTGCACCTGTGGGCCTGCACGATCGCGCTGGCGATCCCGCTCCTCTTCCTCCAGGCGTCGTGGTCGTTCGCGGTCGCGTTGCTCATCATCGGGCTGGCCGGCGGGCTGAGCAACGTCACCATGCGCACCGTGCTCAGCCAGGCCCCGCTCGACCGGGTCGCGCGCGTGGCCGCGGTGTCCCGCCTGGGCAGCTACAGCGCCGTCGCGCTCGGGCCGCTGCTGGCGGGCCTGCTGGTCGGGCGGGTCGAGTCCTGGGTCGCGCTGGTCATCCTCTGCGTCCCCATGGGCGGGCTGGCCCTGGCGATGACCGCGGTGCCGGGGCTCAGGAGCGCCCTGGTGTCCGTGCCGAGACTGGAGGCCACGATGCGGGAGACGGAGACCGCCCTCCGCCACGCGGAGGCCGCCGTACGCACGGCGGAGGTCGCGCTGGGCAGGGCCGAGGTGGTCGTGCGGTGGATGGACGACTCCCCGTACGGTGCCGAGGGCGCCGAGTCGCACGTCACCGACCCGCACGTCACCGACCCGCACGCCGCCGGGCCGAACGGCGCCGGGCCGAACGGCGCCTCGTCATTCGTTGCCGCGTCGCACGTCGGTGGGCACGTTGCCGGACCGCATGTCGGTGGGTCGCAGATCTCTGCCTCGCAAGCTGTCGCCACATAACTGATCGGTGACGAATGGTGCGGCAAGTGCCACTTTGGGTTGCAATCGGAGCATGGCGAGGAGACTTGGTCCACTGCTGCGCTCATGCGCCAGGGTCGGCCTCACCGCGATGATCGCCGCTGGGCTCATCGCGGCCGGGTTCCCGGCGCAGGCCGCGCCGCCGCGGGCCGCCTCTGGCATGGAGTCCGTGGCAGCGCCGGAGTTCCTGGACGAGGACCAGCTCGCCATCCCCCTGGAGCGGCTGCCCACCGGCACGTGGCCGGTCGTCGTGGTCAATCCGGGGCCGGCCGTCGATGTCGAGGTGCGTGTCGCGGGGCGGATCGCCGACGCCATCGCGGTCAAGGGCGCCACCAGGGCTCGCGTTCCGGCCGGGGGCGCGGCGACGTTCACCGTGGTACGCGGCACGCGCCCGCACGCCGGCACCGGTCAGCTGGTTCTCATCTCGGCGGACGGCGTGGACCGGTTACGGGTGGTCGTCACGGCGCAGCCGTCCCTCCTGGAGCGTTACCCGTTCCTGCCGTACATCGGCGGCTTCCTGCTGCTCGTGGCCTTCGTGGCGGCCCCGCTCACGTGGCGGCGTCACCGGCGCGCCCAGCCCCAGTCCCAGGAGCAGGAGCAGCCCCATGAGCAGGAGACAGAGGTGCCGGCGGGGGAGGAGGTCGCGGGCGAGGAAGTGGCGCCGTCGCCGGTCGCCCGCGTGCCCGCCGCCTCGGAAGGCTTCACGCACAGCGACGAGCCCGTACGGGACGACGAGCTCAACCGCGCGGCCTACGTCCGTCAGCTCGCCAGGCTGGCCCGTGAGGCGACACCGCCCATGGTGATCGGCGTGTTCGGCGAATGGGGCACCGGCAAGACCTCGATGTTGCTGCAACTGCGCGAACAACTCGAACAGCTCGACAAGCAGGCGGAGGAGCTTGGTGCGGACGCCAAATGCGCCTTCGTCTGGTTCGACCCCTGGCGGCACCAGCACGAGGACAACCCGGTGCTGCCGCTGCTGCACGCCATCGTCAACGACCTCGGCCTGCGGAACAGGGAGAACGTACGCCAGACACTGCGGACGATCTCCGACGTGCTCGGCTCGCTCGTGCTGTCGGCCACGCTCAGGGTCAGCCTGCCCGACGTGCGCCAGTCGATCGAGGACTATGACGGCCAGCACTTCCGCATCCGTTCCGAGCGCACGCGGCTGGACGAGTACCTCGGCTCCCTCATCGACGCCGCGCTGGCCGCGAAGGGCAGGGAGCGCCTGGTCGTGTTCGTCGACGATCTGGACCGTTGCGACGCCGACCGGATCACCGGCCTGCTGGAGTCGCTGAAGCTGCACTTCAACCGGCGTAACTGCGTGTTCGTGCTGGGTGTGGCCAAGGGCCCGCTGATCGCGGCCGTACGGGACAAGTACGGGGACGAGCCGGTCGGCGACTATCTGGACAAGATCATCCAGTTTCCCTTTGAGATGCCGCGGATGTCCGAGGCGGACTTCGAGCGCTACCTGGACCGCCTGCTCGCGGGCAAGGAGATCGAGCCGGCGAGCGGGATGCTGAAGAGCGCGCTGCCGCGCAACCCGCGTTCGATCAAGCGCTTCGTCAACGTGCTCATCCTCCAGGACCGCGTCGCCAGGGAGGCGCGGGACCGCGCCGGGGACGACGGGCAGGAGCGGCACGGCCGCGTCACCACGGGGACGTCCCACGGCCGCTACGACGTCTCGATCCTGGCGGCGGTGCTGCTGCTGCGGGACCGGGCGCCGGAGACGTACGCGCGGCTCACCGAGGAACCGGCGCTGCTGCGCCGGCTGGCCGAGGCGGCGGAGCAGCCGGAGCTGGCGACGGTCGCCGGCATCGCGGGCGAGCTGCGCCGCCTCGGGGAACGGGTGCCGCACGACGCGGGCTCCTACATCGACCTGGTACGCGACTCCCCGCAGCCGAGCGACGTGATGGCCGCGGAGTCGCAGGACGACGGGCGGTCATCGGTCGCGCCCTGGATCAGCAGGCAGGAGGAGCTGCCGCTGCGCGGCCCGCTGGACGACCTGGCCGGGCTCGTGCGCGAGCGACTGGACCGCAGGGTCGGCGACGACGGCGTGCTGATCGACCCGGTGGTGCGTTTCGGCGGCGAGGCCGAGCCGCGCGCCCGGGGGCTGGACGAGATCCTCGGCTCGCGGACCGGCAAACTGCTGCTGACCGGCCCGGCGGGGACGGGCAAGAGCGTCCTGGCGGCCAGGCTGGCGCGCCGCCTGTCGGAGCGGCGGAACGGTCGCGTGCCGGTGTTCCTGCCCTTCGCGGCGCTGAAGCCCGAGCACACCGCCCACGTGCCGCCGCCACGAGCCGGGCGGCCCACGGCGGCCGGGCACTCCACCTACGAACGGGCGCTCACACACGCGCTGGCGGGCGAATACGGGCTGTCGCTCGCGGACGCCAACGCCATGCTGGTACGGCGGCGGCTCATCCTGGTGCTCGACGGGCTGGAGGCGCTGGACCTCAGCACCCGCGCGGACTTCCTGGCGTGGGCGGAGCACACCGAGCACGACGTGATCATGACCGGCAGGGTCGGTTCGGCGCCGGGGTTCGAGGCGGTGGAGGTGGTCGGAGTGGTCGCGGCCGAGGCGATCGCGCGGCTGGAGACGCTGCTCGCCACCCGTCAGGTCGATCCAGGCCGCCTGCTCGGGCTGACCCCCGAGCTGCTGGGCTCGCCCGTGTTGCTGGCGGTGCTCACCGGGACGCCGGAGTGGATCGACGAGCTGCCGCCGGAGCCGGTCCGGTTCGTGCCCTGGTACGGCGAGCGGGCGCTGGCGGCGACGGCGGTGCCGGGGGTCGAGGCCGGGATGGTCGCCGAGGGGTTGTGTGAGATCGCCGCCGAGATGACCAGGCGGCGGACGGAGACGTTCCTGGGCGACGACCCGGACGTCAGGGCGACGCTGCGGCGGGCGGGTGTCCGGCCGATGGACGTGTCGCCGCTGCTCAAGGCCGCGGCCGGGGCGGGGTTGCTGCGGCAGTGCGAGCCGCACGTCTTCCACTTCGTGCACCGGCAGGTACGCGAGCACCTGGCGGGACGGTGCTGAGGTACGTAGCGGGCGGCCGGAGCGGGGCGACGTTGACCCGGTCCGGTGCCGTTCAGCGGGACGGGAGATGCCCGCTCAGACCAGGCCCAGCGCCAGCATGGCGTCCGCCACCCGGCGGAAGCCGTCGATGTTGGCGCCGGCCACGTAGTTGCCGGGCATGCCGTACTCGTCGGCCGTCTGCAGGCAACGCCCGTGGATGTCGCGCATGATCTCCTGGAGGCGGTGCTCGGAGAACTCGAACGTCCACGAGTCGCGGCTGGCGTTCTGCTGCATCTCCAGCGCGCTGGTCGCGACCCCGCCCGCGTTGGCCGCCTTGCCCGGCCCGAACGCGACGCCCGCCTCCAGGAACACCTTGATGCCCTCCGGCGTGGTCGGCATGTTGGCGCCCTCGCCGACCGCGACGCAGCCGTTGTCCACCATGAACGCGGCGTCGCGGCCGGTGATCTCGTTCTGCGTGGCGGACGGCATCGCCACCTCGCAGGGCACCTCCCACAC
Organism: Nonomuraea maheshkhaliensis; assembly: GCF_039529435.1. Lineage (NCBI taxonomy): Bacteria > Bacillati > Actinomycetota > Actinomycetes > Streptosporangiales > Streptosporangiaceae > Nonomuraea > Nonomuraea maheshkhaliensis. Next base: position 43,048 of record NZ_BAAAMU010000030.1, on the reverse strand, counting down.
GCTGCGATCCGGGACGAAGGTGACGTGCTCGCCCCGGCGGGCGGCGTAGGTGTCCAGGCGGCCGCGTTCGTGCTGCTTGATCTGCTTGAGCAGGTCCAGGTCGATGCCCTTCTCGTCGAGCACGTAGCCGGAGGAGTCGGAGCAGGCCACCACGACGCCGCCGAGCTGCTCGATCTTCTCGATCGTGTAGATCGCCACGTTGCCGGAGCCGGACACCACGGTCCGCCGGCCGTCGAACGACGTGCCACGCGCCTTGAGCATCTCCTCCACGAAGAAGGCGCAGCCGTAGCCGGTGGCCTCGGTCCGCACCTGCGCGCCGCCGTACGCGAGCCCCTTGCCGGTGATCACCCCGGACTCGTAGCGGTTCGTGATGCGCTTGTACTGGCCGAACAGGTAGCCGATCTCCCGCCCGCCGACGCCGACGTCACCCGCGGGCACGTCGGTGTACTCGCCGATGTGCCGGTAGAGCTCCGTCATGAAGCTCTGGCAGAAGGCCATCACCTCGCGGTCGGAACGGCCCTTGGGATCGAAGTCCGAGCCGCCCTTGCCGCCGCCGATGGGCAGGCCCGTCAGGCCGTTCTTGAAGATCTGCTCGAAGCCGAGGAACTTGACGATACCCAGGTAGACCGACGGGTGGAAGCGCAGCCCGCCCTTGTAAGGGCCGAGCGCGCTGTTGAACTCGACCCGGAAGCCCCGGTTGATCTGCACCTCGCCGCGGTCGTCCATCCAGGGCACCCGGAAGATGATCTGCCGTTCCGGCTCGCAGATGCGCTCGATGATCTTCGATTCGGCGTACTCGGGGTGCTTGCCGAGAGCCGGGCCGACGCTTTCGAGCACCTCGCGGACCGCCTGGTGGAACTCGGCCTCTCCAGGGTTGCGGCGCAGGACGTTGTCGTAGATCGACGACAGCTTTTCGTGCAAGGTGCTCTCTCCCCACATGCTTGGCGTAATGGCCCTCACTTTACGGTTTGGTGTGTTGTGAGAAGTACGCGCCCCGGTCTGGCCGATCAGTCGGCCGTCCCCGCCGGCGCCGGGGTTCGGCGGTCACCCGCGTACGGGACGCGTTTCCGGCCGGATCTGCAGGGCAACCACCTCGCATAGGGCGCGATCTGCTGAAGGGAGCGGCGAGCGGCCTCGCCGATCCCGCCGCCGAGCCGGTCGGACGCCCGTGACGGCGATGGAGCTGGACGATGGAGCTGTCGGACTGGGAACGTCGCGTTCTGGGCGAGATCGAACAGGATCTCCGCCGTGAGGACCGTGCGTTCGTCCACCGGGTCGAGTCGTTCGCCGCCGCCTGCCGCAGGAAGGAGAGGCGGCGCTCCGGCCGGGGTGAGGTGTGGTGCGTCCTGCTGGTGGTCATCGTGCTGGCCACGCTGCCGATCCTGCTGGTCCTGCTGGCCGGCCACGCCGGCGCCCCCGCGGTGCCTCCCGTGCCCGCGCCCGGCCTCACCTGGGGAATCGTCAGCCCGCCGATGTGACGTCCTGCGCGGCGGTCAGGGACGGGCCTTCGCCAGGGCGCGCAGCTCATGCTGCCGGCGTTGCCGGAACTGCTTGCCCAGGTCGCGCAGCCGCCGTTCGTCCGTCGTGCGGGCCAGCAGCGGCAGCAGCGTGCTCTCCTCCTCCTGCACGTGACGACCGACCGTGAGCGCCAGGAGAGCGTGGACGCCGGCGAACTCCGCGCTGCCGGGCTCGGCCCGCCGCAGCGCGTCCAGCAGCACCTCCGCCTCCTTGTGCTGCTCCAGGCCGTGATGGGCGTCGAGCAGGGGATAGACCACGTCTTCCTCGGCGCGAGCATGGGCGGTGATCAGGGCGTGCAGCGCGCCCACGATGGCCCGCCGGTCGCCCTTGCCGGTGTTCAGCCTGGCGAACAGCTCCTCCACCTTGCGGTGGTCGGCCAGGATGAACGTGATGACGTCGTCAGCCATGGCCGCCCGCTACCCCGTTCACCCAGGGGCAAGCGCGGCCCTCATGACGCCGGCGGACGACGGCGCGCGGCGGCGGCAGGGCCTCACATCCGCCGTCAGGGAAAAGTGAGCGGGCGATTGAGACGATCGGCTGGGGGTACGTGAGGGGACTCAGCGCACCGAGCGGTGCGCGTGCACCAGCGAGGAACCCTCATGAGACTGGATCTCAGCGTCAGCATGTCCGCCGGCGCTCCCGTCGTCTCCATCGGTGGAGAGGTCGATCTGCTCGTCTCCGACGATCTGTACGAATTTCTCGCCACGGTGATCAGCCAGCGCGGCCCCCGGCTGAGCGTGGACCTGCGGCGGGTGACCTTCATGGACTCCAGCGGCGCCTCCGCCCTCCTGTCCGCCCGCAGGCTGGCCCGCGCGCTCGGCGGGAACCTCACCCTGATCGGCCCCAGCGCTCCTGCGGCACTGGTGCTGCGGACCGTCCTCCCCGACCAGCCCCTTGGATCGGCCGACCAGGATCTCAGACTGGCCGGCCAGGATCTCGGACCGTCCCAGGATCTCGGACCGTCCGATCAGGCTCTCGGAGCGGAGCCTTCCGGTGCGACCGGCCCGGGGTGATTCCGGGCGCCGTCGCTGGGTAGCACCAGGGGCCCGCACGCAGGTTACCGACGGTGAGGAGCGGGCCGATGAGGCAGCCGGGCACATCCCTTGCGAGGTCGGCGCTGGCCGCCACCTTCGGCACGGCGGCGCGCCTGCGGCACGGACGGCCGTTGCACCCGGTCGGGCTGGTGCTGGACGCACATATGCGACTGCACGGCGCCCCGCGCCCGTGGGGGACTCCGTTCCTCGACCAGGTGATGGAGCTGCGTGGGGTCGCCCGCCTGTCCCGCTCCGTCGGGGTGCCCCCGCCGCTGCCCGACGTCCTCGGCATCGCGCTCCGCTGGGAGCAGCAGGACGGCACCGTCGCCGACCTGCTGCTGGCCGGCACCGGCCGCAACCGGATCGGCCGGCGGGTGCTCCGCCCCGCGGGCCGGTGGACGGGGATGTACTCCAGCCTGTTCCCCTACCAGGTGGGGGAGCGGCGGCTGCTGCTGGGCGCGTTGCTGCACACGCCCGTGTCGCTGCCCGCCACGTTCGACGCGCTGGCGCTGGCCGCCGAGTTCGGTCCGGTCGTGCTCGAACTGCTGGTCGCCGCGCCCACGGGGCCGTGGCGGCTGTTCGGCCAGGTGCAGCTTTCCGCTCCGGCGCGGCCCGACGCGGAGCGCCCGATGCGGTTCGACCCGATCAGGCATCCCATCCAGGGGCTGCGGCCGGCGGGCCGGCTGAACGCGATCCGCGGCGCCGCCTACACGGCCGCTCAGCGCGTGCCCGATGTGCCGGCGAAGACCGTGCTCCACGCGGGCGCGGCGCGCCACGACCGCGTCGCGGCCACCGGCTCAGCGCGCCGGGCCGAGCCGGTGGCCGCGTCGAGCCGGCGGCCCAGGTGATCGTGCGGGGCCGGAGGGTTCAGGTGGTCGCTCGGAGCCAGGCGGTTCAGGTGACCAGGCCGTTGCGGTAGGCGTACACCACCGCCTGTACGCGGTCGCGCAGGTCGAGCTTGGTCAGGATGCGCGACACGTACGTCTTGACCGTCTCCTGGCTGATCACCAGCGTCGCGGCGATCTCGCTGTTGGACTGGCCGTCGGCGATGAGCCGGAGCACCTCCAGCTCGCGCGGTGTGAGCGCGACGTTGTCCGGTGTGTCCTCCGTGGGACGGATCCGCGAGGCGTACCTGCCGACGAGTTTCCTGGTCACCTCGGGTGCCAGCAACGCGGCGCCCGTCGCGACGGTGCGGATGCCGTGCAGCAACTGCGCCGGAGGGGCGTCCTTGAGCAGGAAGCCGCTGGCGCCCGCGCGCAGTGCCTCGTAGACGTACTCGTCCAGGTTGAACGTCGTCACCACGAGCACCTTGATGGGGTCGGTGACCCCGGCGCCGGCCAGCAGGCGGGTCGCCTCGATGCCGTCGAGCACCGGCATGCGCACGTCCATGACCACCATGTCGGGCTTGAGGCGCCGGGCGAGCTCGACCGCGGCGCGCCCGTCGCCGCACTCGCCGACCACCTCAAGGTCGGGCTGCGCGTCGATGATCGTCGCCAGCCCGGTGCGGATCAGTGTCTGGTCGTCGCAGATCAGGACCCTGATGGGCGCGGTCACGACAGGCTCCCCGCCGGGACGTGGGCCCGTACCACGAAGCCGCCGCCCGCCTGCTCGTTCGCGCTGAACTCGCCGCCCAGGGCGTCGACCCGGTCGCGCAGCCCGGCCAGGCCGCGACCGCTCCCGCCGGGCGAGCCGGCTCGCGAGCCGGAACCCTCGGTGCTGACCTCCACGCTGATCTCCTTCTCGCCGTAGCGCACGCGGACCACAGTAGGGGCGCCATGGGCATATTTGAGGGCATTCGTCAGAGACTCCTGGACGACCCGGTAGGTGACGAACTCCGCGCTGCCGGCCGGATCGGCGGCCTCGCCCTCCTCGGTGAACTCGACCGGCTGCCCGGCCTGGCGGGTCTGCTCCACGAGGGCGTGCAGGTCGCCGGCCGTCGAGGACTCCCTGGGCTCGGTGTGGTGGCCGGGGTCGAGCAGGTCGAGCATGTGGCGCAGGTCGGTGATGGCCCGCCGGCCGGTGTCGGTGACGGCGCTGAGGGTCGCGTCGAGGCGGTCGGGCGCGGCGGTCAGGTAGCGGGCGGCCTCGGTCTGCACGACCATCGCGGTCACGTGGTGGGTCACCACGTCGTGCAGCTCGCGGGCGATGCGGGTGCGTTCGGCGGTACGGGTGGCCTCGGCGACGTGGCGGCGGCGTTCGGCCTCTGCCGCCCTGGTGCTGCGCAGCCAGGAGCCGATGCCCCACGCGAGCACCAGCAGGAGGTAGAAGACCACGTACCCTTCCAGCCGCTCCGTCGAGCCGAGCTGGTTGAGCGCGATCGCCAGCGGCACGTACGCCACCGAGAGCAGGACGGCGGCTACGCGCCGGCCACGTTCGAGATGGGCGCCGGCGCTGATGAGCGCGATCGGCAGCGCGATGCCGGTGAAGGTGTGGTACGCGAGGATCTCGTCGATGGCGAAGCCGAGTGTCACCAGGACGAGGCACACGGCCGGCCACCGCCGCCGCACGGCGAGCGGGAGGCACTGCAGGGCGATCACCATGTACGCCAGCGCGTCGAACGGACGGGTCGGCAGGTCACCGACCTGCGTCCCCTTGCCGTGCAGCACGGGAACGAGCGCGGCGGCGCCGAGCAGCAGCGCGAAGGCAAGGTCGCGGAGCACGACGTCACACCGCTGCCACAGGTCGGCGAGCCGCCGGAATGCGATCACCGCACGAGCGTAGCGGCCGGGCAGGACCCGCGACCACCGCGGAGAGGGACCGCGCTCACGGCCCTGCCACCGGTGCGGGGTGGCCGCCGCGGCGGCCACGAGTTGCTGCAACAGCCGCATGACGACTCCCTTGTGCTGGTCCCTCGCTCCGGCCGCGGCGGGAGCGCCGCGGTCTCGTCGAGAACGGTAGGAAATCGCCGCTCGCGAATCGTCACCGCGCGGTGGACATTCCGCGGTAGCTCGCACGGGGGACGCCTGCGCCGACTCAGGGGCCGGCTTTGGGGCCGAGTTAGGGGCGCGGCTTCCTGGAAAGGAGAAGTCCCTGGTCAGCGCGCGACGGGGGGACGAGCGCCGATGGGGGAGACGAGATGAGCCGTACAACTGCAGGGAAGACGGTGGCGATCATGGCCACGCTGACCGTGGCGGTCGCGACACATCCGGCCGCGGCGCACGCGCGCAGCCCGCTGCCCTGTCCGCCGGGCTCCGCCAAGCCGACGGTCGTCCTGGTGCACGGCGCGTGGGCGGACACGTCGAGCTGGAGCGGAGAGGTGGACGCCCTGCGCAAGGCCGGCTACACCGCGCGCGCCATCGGGAACCCGCTGCGCAACCTCGACGACGACGCCGCCACCGTCGCGGCCTTCCTGAAGACCGTCTCAGGGCCGGTCGTCCTCGTGGGGCACTCCTACGGCGGCTCCGTCATCACGAACGCCGCCGCGAACGCCGCCAACGTCAAGGCCCTGGTGTACGTGGACGCGGCCGTACCGGACAAGGGCGAGACCACCGCGCAGCTCAGCGGGGCGGGCTCCGCGCTCGACGCCGCCCCCGACACCCTGTACGACAAGGTGTCCTACGCGAACGCGCCCGTAGGCGCCAGGGACCTGTACCTCAAGCGGGAGCCCTTCCTCCGCTCGTTCGCCTCGGACCTGCCCGGGGACACCGCCGCGCGCCTGTGGGCCACGCAGCGGGCCGCCTCGACGAACGCGTTCCATACGCCGTCACGGGCCGCGGCGTGGAAGAAGATCCCGTCCTGGTACTTCGCCAGCACCGGCGACAGGATCATCACGATCGAGTCGCAGCTGTCGATGGCGAAGCGGGCCGGCTCGAAGGTGACCAAGTTCGCCGGGGGGTCACATCTGACGCTGGTCTCGCATCCGGAGGCGGTGGCGTCCGTGATCGGCTCGGCGGTCTGCTCGGTGAAAGGGGAGTAGCCGGTGAAGGGGGCGTAGCCGCGAGCCGGCCGCCGTGCGCTTGTCGCCGTCAGTGCCCGTTGTTGCGCGTCGGCCGCCGTCAGGGCCGGCCGCCGTCACGGTCGGGTGCCCGTCAGCGCCGGCCGGCCGTCGGCGTCGGGCCGCCTCCGGCCAGCCGGTCCAGCAACTCGCGCAGCAGGGCGTGCTCGCCGGCGGACAGCCCGGACGGGTCCTCGTCCACGAGGGCGAGCAGGGTCAGCGCCGCGCCGGCCCGCGTCGCGGGGACCGCCGCCCCGCCATGGGCGGGCCGTCCGGCGGCGGGCTGGAGTACGGCGGCCAGCGCCGCCTCGCGGACGCGGCCGGACAGCCCCATGTCGCGCTCGCCCACGGGCTGGGTGATCAGGCTCAGGGTGACGCCCACGTTCGCGGCCAGGATCTGCTCGGCCGCGTCGCCGACGGGGACCGTGAGCAGCCCTCGGCGGGCGGCCACGGTCAGCAGGTCGCGCAGCATGGCGTGCGCGGGCGCGGTGACCGCGCAGGGCTTGCCGGGCTCGGCGCGCCCGTAGAGCAGCGCGTAGAACGCGGGGTGTTCCAGGCCGAACGCGACATGCCGGTCCCAGCCGTGACGGAGGTCGTCCAGCGGGTCGCCCGTGGGGTCGGCCGGCTGGACGTACTGGGTGAAACCGTGGTTGATCACCGCGTCGATCAGGCCCTGCTTGCTGCCGAAGTGGTGGTACAGCGTGGGCGCCTGAACGCCGGCGCGCTCGCACACGGCGCGCGTCGACAGCGTGCCGTCGCCGGAGCCTTCGAGCAGTTCGGCGGCGGCGAGCAGCAGCCGGTCGCGGGCCTCGCCGCTCTGACCTCGGGTTCTCATGTCGCTATAGTATCTCGTATATAGCTACATTAATTTGTGTAGCGAATGTAGCAAGGGGGGACTCATGCAGACCTGGTTCATCACCGGTGGCACGCCCGGCGGTTTCGGCATGGCCTACGCCGACGCGGCGCTGGAGGGCGGGGATCGCGTCGTGCTGACCACGCGCCGCCCGGAGGAACTGCGCGGGTGGGCGGCTCCGTACGGCGACAGGGTGTTCGTCCTGCCGCTCGACGTCACCGACACCAAGCAGGTCGAGGCCGCCGTGGCCGAGGCCGAGAGCCGGTACGGAGCCATCGACGTGCTGGTCAACAACGCCGGCCGCGGCTGGTTCGGCTCCGTCGAGGGCATGGACGAAACCGCGCTGCGTGACGAGATCGAGCTGAACTTCTTCTCCGTGCTCGCCGTGACCAGGGCTGTGCTGCCCGGCATGCGCAGGCGGGGGAGCGGCTGGATCGTCAACATGTCCTCGGTCGCCGGCCTGGTCGGGATCAAGGGCTTCGGCTTCTACAGCGCGGCCAAGTTCGCCCTCGAAGGGATGACCGAAGTGCTGCGCCAGGAGGTGGCGCCGTTCGGGATCAAGGTGCTCGCCGTGGAGCCGGCGGCCTTCCGCACCCGGGCGTACGCCGGCTTCGCCGCCGAGTCGGTCGACGACGACCTGCCGGCGTACCGGCCGATGCTGACCGAGGTGCGGGCCGCCATGGTCGCGCAGGACGGGCGGCAGCCCGGCGATCCCGTGCGTGGCGTCCGGGCGGTGCTGGCCGCGATGAGCCAGGACGACCCGCCGCGGCGGCTCGTGCTCGGGAGCGAGGGGTACGACGCGGTGGCCGGGCAACTGGAGGCGATGCTCAGCGAGCTGCGCGGGCAGGAGGCGGTCGCGCGGGGCGCGGACTTCCCGCCCGGTCGGTGAAGGGGATCGCCTGGTGAGGGAAGCCCCTGAAAGGGGGCCGTCCTGTCAGGACCTCATCCCCCTTCCGGCCTGCGCCGCCTCAGAGCCACCCAGGGAGCTGGGGCGCCGGCCCGCCGTCCGGACCGGTGACACCGCGCGCCGGGCGACCGGAGAGGTAGGCGGCCAGGCCGGCGAGGGTGCCGGTGACCTCGATGCGGGCACCTGAGTCCGCGACGTCGGGAGTGCCCGTGCCCGCGATAGTGGGGCCAGCGGCGTCCGGGTCCGTGACGGTGGGAGCGTCCGAGCCCGCGACGGTGGGGGCGACGCCTGAGCCGGCGATCGTCCACGTTCCGTCGTGATCGGTGGCCGTGAGGGTCAGTGCCGGGCCGCCGGCGCCGGAGCGGCCGGCGGAGATGTCGTCGATCAGCGCGACGAGGAACCCGGCCGGGAGGTCGTCGAACGTCACCCCGGCGTCGAGGTCCACGGCGTGCACCATGAACTCGCGTGCGCGCATCCAGGGGACCTCGCTTGCCGGGATGGCCTGGCCCCGGGAGGTGCGGACCTCACGGCTCCACTGCCGCTCGTCCAGCTCGGCCAGCCGCGCGTCAAGGGCGCCGGACGCCCGGACGGCCCAGGCCCGCAGCTCGGCCGCCGGCAACTTCGCGCCCGCCTCGATGTCGGCGTCGCGCTGCTCACGGGAGGCGTACATCGGCCGCTCCTCGCCCGTACGCGCCCAGTACGCCAGGTTGGTCAGCGCGTCGGCGTTGGCGGCCACGTGGGCCAGCAGGTGCTTGCCGCTCCATTCGTCCAGCGCCGACGGCCCGTCCAGCCGCTCGTCCGGCATCGCGGCCAGGGCGTCGAAGAAGATCCTTGTGCCCTCGGCCAGCCAGCGCATGCTGTCGGCGAGGGTGCGCTTCGTACCCGTCACAGGATCACTCCCGAACGGCCGGTCTCGGCGTGGATGGACACATCGCCTCCAGTGGTGGGATCGACGCATCGTATCGCCGCGTGATCAGGCTCCCGCGCGGCGGCCTGGCCGTTCGTGCTGCCCGGTGACGTACGGGGACTCCTTACTGCCGCTCCATGACGATGACGGGAGCCAGCAGGCAGCGTGCGCCGGTCCACAGGTCGTGGGCTGCGGTGACGTCGGCGCAGAGGTTGGCGTGTGAACGCGCGGCTGCGGTGGCCTTGCCGGATGCGACGGTGATGGCCAGGAGTAGGGCTGCGGCGAGGAGCAGGCCCGCCACCAGCGCGGTGGTGCGGATGAGGCCATGGGCGAGCGGTGGCATTGGTACTCCTTCTCGTCGGGCGGTCGTTTTCTGTGGGGCGATCGGGGGAGCAGCACGACCTTGGCCGCACCTACTCGCGATCCACGATGATCACCGGAGCCAGTAGGCACCGGGTGCCGGTCCACAGGTCGTGGGTCGCGGCGACGTCGGCGCAGACGGTGGCGTGGGAGCGCGCAGCCGCGGTGGCCTTGCCGGACGCGACGGTGATGGCCAGAAATAGCGCTGCGGCGAGGAGTAGGCCTGAGGCCAGTGCGGTGGCGCGGATGAGGCTGTGGTTGGACAGCGGCATGAGCGCTCCTTCGGCGTGAGCGATCGTTCTCCGTGGGCGATCGTTTTCCATGGGGTGTGCGGTGGGCGGCACCACGACTGTCGGTGAGGTGTGGGGGTGCGTCAAGGGAGGGTGGCTCAGGTTTGTCACTTGTGACAAAGCGTTGGTGGTAGCGGGTGCTGCGCCGTTCGTGTGTGCGGTCTGTACGGGTGCCGAGGCCGTGGTGGGACGTGCCCCCTGTATGCCGGTATTCCGGCTAGGGTGCTGAAGATCCATCATTGTCGTCATCGGAGTGTCATGCCGCAGGCCGAACCCCTCCGGGAGGGGGATCCCCTGCTGTTGGGCCCTACCGGGTGCTAGCCCGCCTTGGCGCGGGTGGTCAGGGTGTCGTCTACCTGGGACAGCGGCCCGACTCGGCACTCGTGGCCATCAGGTGTTCCGTGATGGGCGGGCCGATGACCGGTTCGCCAAGGAGATCGAGGCGGCGCGGCGGGTGGAGCCGTTCTGCATCGCGCAGGTGCTGGACGCCTCGGTGAGCGGGCGGCCGTACATCGTGACCGAGTACGTCGAAGGCCCGCCGCTCAGTGAGGCGGGCCGGCACACTGGAGCGGACCTGCAGCGGCTGGCGGTCGCGACGGCGACGGCGCTGGCCGCGATCCACCGGGCCGGGGTGGTGCACCGCGACTTCAAGCCGGCCAACGTGCTGCTCGCCGGTGAGCTCGCTCGGGCTGACGGGGGGTACTCTCACGGGGCACTCCTGTGTCGTGCTGGAAGAAGCTGGCGTGTCAGAAGAAGCCGAGGCGCGGGGCCGTGACGTCGATGGTGTCCTTGACCAGCGCCAGCGCCGCCCCCAGCGGACTCGACCGCCCCCCGCTCACGACCACGTCCCCGGCCTCCTGACAGCCGAACACGACCGCCTTCTCCGGCCCGGAGAGCGCATACAAGGGGTCACCCGGCTCCGTCTCCTCCAGCCGTACCTCGACGAGAAGCGGCTGGTCGGCGCGGGCACTCGCCACGGCGCGCAACCGGCGCCCTCTGGAGAGCGCGTCCAGCGCGGCGGCGGCGCAGGACTGGTCCACCGGTTGCGCCTCCACCCGCACCGACGCCGCGTCCCAGCCCCAGGCCAGCGCCGCCAGCAGCCGTACCTTCGTGGCGGAGTCGGCGCCGGACAGGTCGGCGGTGGGGTCCGCCTCCGCGATGCCGCGACGCGCTCCTCCGGGCGCGACCGCGCCCAGGGCGAGCGCGCGGCGGCGTCGAGCACCCGGTCCACGCCCTCAGGGTCTGGACGAACTGTCCGGCTACCTCCTCGATCTCGTGGCGCGGATCCCGGGCATCTCCAAGATCCGCAGCCACGTGGTCACCCGGTCAACCCTGGAGGCCAGCCGCTGGCGGGAGGGCGCGCTCAACCTCGAGCAGCGGCGCCGCCTCGGCTCCGACGCGGGGCGCGGCTCAGGCGGCGCGGGCCTGCTCGACGACGTCGATCTGCGCATCCTGCGCGCGCTGCACACCGACGGGCGGATGTCGTTCGAACGGCTGGCCGAGTACGCGGGCATCGGCCCGGTGCCGGTGCGGCGGCGGCTGACGCGCATGCAGCAGGCGGGGCTCGTCACCTTCCGCTGCGACATCTCCCGCCATCTGTCCGGCCGGTCGGTCTCCGCGGTCTACTTCGGCTCGCTGGACGTCCAGGACCTGAGCGCCGCCGAAGAACGCATCCGTGCGCTGCCGGGGGTGCGTGCCTCCACGTTCGTCGCCGGGCCGTTCAACGTGATCGTGGACGCGTCGCTGCGATCGACGGCCGAGGTGCCCGATCTGGAGTGGCTGATGAGCCAGGAGGTGCCGGCGCTGCGCACCCAGGACCGGTCACTGGTGCTGAGCATGACCAAGCTGCTGGGCTGCATTCTGGACGCCGAGGGACGATCCGTGCGCGCGGTGCCGCTCATCCCCTCATGAGAGGCCGGGCCGGCGGTAGGCGCGCAGGAACGCGTCCACCCCGTCGGCGATCACCGTCACGATCTCCGCTTCGTCCGCCCCACCCCTTGCCTCCTGGGTGTCCAGCGTGTCCAGCACCAGGCCGATCGTCAGGGCGGTGAAGTGGCGCGCCGCGAGGCGGGGGTCGGCGGCCATGAGCTCGCCGCCGGCCGATCAGGACAGGGCCGTCTTCACACCGCCCGGCCGGCCCGCCGGCACGTACTACCGCGAGCTGCACGCGGACGGCTCCGCGCTCGGCGCGCTCCAGGTGGGAACGCTCAGGGAGAGCCCTTCCGACGGCGGGGAGGTGTGGGCGATCGGCGAGGGGGCACTGGCGTGGATCACGATCGCGCTGCTCCGCCTCCTGGCGTCCTATGCCACCCGCGCTGACGAGACCGGCTCGGGGGAGGGTGCCGTCGAGGCCGTGGTCATCCCCGCCACCGGCGACCCGCCCGCCACACCGTCGTCCTGGCGGCGTGCTCGTCTCCCGCCCTGACGGCGACGGCGCGACCGCTCGTCCTCGACCTGCTGCGCCGGTTCGGGCTGTCGGAGTCACGCCACATCGACCCGGCCGGCGTCCTGCGGCGCAGGCACTTCACCGGTCACGACGAGCTGATCCACACCTGGGCCGACGCGATCGGAGTCGCGTCGGAGCCCTGATCACGCCCGGCCGTCCGTCCCTGATCAGGGATAGGATCCCATATATGAGAAGCCTCCAGCGGCAGGCGCCCGGCAGCAGTGGCCCCGACCGTCCAAGCGATCCATCTCTCGGCGATGTCGATGCTCGCCTGGCCGGTCGGCTCGCCGAGTTGCGGATCGACCGCGGCTGGTCGCTCGACGATCTCGCCGGCCGGACGGGCGTGAGTCGTTCCACCCTGTCCCGGCTGGAGCGGGCGGAGATCAGCCCGACGGCGGCGCTGCTGGGCAAGCTGTGCGCGGCCTACGGCCGGACGATGTCGCACCTCCTGGCCGAGGTGGAGGCGGAGCCGCCGCAACTGGTGCGTTCCGCCCGGCAACTGGTGTGGCGGGACGAGGAGTCGGGCTTCACCCGCCGCTCGGTGTCCCCGCCGCACCCCGGGCTCAAGGGCGAGCTCCTCGAAGGCCACCTCCTGCCGGGCGCGGACATCCCCTACGACCGGCCACCCGTCCCCGGCCAGGAGGAGCACATCTGGATTTTGGAGGGCACGCTCGAACTCACCGTGAACGGCGTCGTGCACGAGCTCCAGACGGGTGACTGCCTGCGCTTCCGGCTGTGGGGGCCGTCTCACTTTCACAATCCGGGCCCCGGCCCGGTCCGCTATGCCGTGATGATCGTTCTGCCGTGACCGGACAGCCGAGAGACGAGGACGTCATGACAGAGCCCGAGACGATCATCCGCCCCGCGACCGCGGAAGACCTCAAGGACGTGGCGGAGATCTACGCCCACTACGTCACCCACACCGTGATCACCTTCGACCAGACCCCGCCGCGCCTCGCCGACTGGCAGCAGCGCCTTGCCGACCTCGCCGCCCGCGGGCTGCCGTTCCTGGTCGCCGAGCACTCGGGCGACGTGGCCGGCTACGCCTACGCCGGTCAGTGGCGCCCCAAGCCGGCCTACCGCTACACGGTGGAGAACTCGATCTACCTGGTTCCCGGCCTGACCGGCAGAGGACTGGGCGGCGCCCTGCTCGGCCCCCTGATCGACCGGTGCGCGACGGCGGGCTTCCGCCGCATGATCGCCGTCATCGCCGACATCGGAAACCCCGCCTCGGTCACCCTGCACGAACGATTCGGCTTCACCCACGCGGGCCGGCTGATCGGCGTCGGTCACAAGCACGGCCGCTCGATCGACACGATCCTCATGCAACGAGCCCTCACCGCCGGCTGAGCCGCGTGCGGGGTTAGAGCCGCCTCGTCATGAAAACGCTGTGCGCATCAGGCCGATAGTCCGCGAAGGGCTCGCAGTACGCGAAGCCGAACCTCTCGTACAAGCTCCTCGCGGGCAGGAAGAACGCGGTCGAGCCGGTCTCCAGACTCAACCGGGTGAACCCCATGGCCTTGGCCTCGGCCAGGATGTGCTCCATGAGCAGGGACGCGATCCCCGTACGTTTGCGGTCGGCGGCGGTGCGCATCGACTTCAACTCGGCGTGCGCCGCGTCCAGCCTCTTGACCGCCCCGCACCCGACCACCGTCTCGCCGTCCAGTGCCGACCAGAACGTGATCTCGGGCCTGCGCAACGCGTCGAGATCGAGCGCGTGCACGCTCTCCTCGGGCGTGGTGGCCCGCATCTCCCGCATGTGCTCAAGGAGAAACGCGGCGATCTCCGCCCCGGACAGATCGTCGACGACGATCCTCACCTGATTTCCCACATTTGAGACTCTATCCCATATCAGGGATATCGACTGTGGCGCCGGTGCGTAGTCGTCGATCTATGCCTTTCCCATCCTTGGACCATCGATGAACCAGCCCGGCGGGTGTCATCTCCATGAACGCCGACGGCAACAGCTACCTTTCCACGCAGATCAGAGGTCCGCCGAAAGCCCGGAGCAGCACATGAACAAGATCGGGAAATTCGCCGCAGTTCTCGCCATCACCGTGAGCGGCGCCCTCGTGGCCGGCGGCGGATCGCCGGCCCTGGCAGACCCCCACCCCGTCTTCGATGCCATCGACGACATCGTGCCGGACGCGGGTTTCCTGCCGAATCTGAGCAAGGCGGCTTCGATGCTGTGCACTCCCGGGGCGCGGAACTTCGACGTCAAGAGCGACGGAGACCGGATACCCATCCGCCGCATCGACAACTGCGCACTGAGCCGGCAGCAGAATTCGGCGCCCCCGCCGGACGGCGGCCCCCGCTCCGAGACGGTGGTGGAGATGCAAGATTGCGCGGCCGGTGACCGGATGTGCGCAGCCACGGCGAGGTGTCCAGGGGGGAGGAGCGCGACCGACGGCGGTTTCCGCCTCATTCCCGGCGGATCCGGAGGGTGGACCGCTACGGAGAACCACGCCGTCAACGACGACGCCGGATCCGGATGGTTCGTCGAAGTCGCTGATGTCCCGGACGACCTGGTATTCCTTCAGGTGTACGCCGTCTGCACCTACGCGACCCCATAACCACATCCCTCAGGGGTGGGAGGAACGGGCGAACTCGGCGGGAGTCTGGCCGTACCGGCTCTTGAAGGCATCGAGCTGTGATGTCAGGAGCGGCGGGTGGCCAGGCGGCCCACGTGTTCCTTGACGGCCAGGATCAGGGCCAGCGTCTCGGGGCCGAGCAGCAGTCCGGCGCAGAGCAGCCGGTACCAGAAGCCCACCGTCAACGGCCCCTCGGCCAGCCCTTCCGCGGCCCAGCGCAGGACCTCGGCGAAGACCGGCAGCAGCAGGAGACAGAACCAGGCGGCCCCGCCGGCCCCGCCGGCCAGCCACACCCAGCGGAACCAGCGCCCGGTACGCAGGTCGGCCTCGCTCGCGTCCGCCAGCTCCGCGGCCTCCTCCGCGCTCAGCCGGCCGAACGCCCGCTTCAGCATCAGCGACTTCACCCGCCACAGGTTGCGGCAACCGAGCGCGTTGACCAGCACCGCGTACAGGTCGGTGCGCAGGAAGACGAGGCACTGCCAGAGCATCTGCATGACCTTGATGAACACCCAGGCGGCCAGCAGCGACCCCACCGGCTCAGGGGCCCGCCAGAGGCCGAGATCGATCAGCAGCCGACCGGTGAGCAGGGCGGCGAGCAGCACGGAGTCCACGGCCAGGCCGGCCAGCAGCGGGCCGTAGCGGACCCGGCGCGGCAGCGTCCACAGCTGGGTGAGGTCCGTCTCGAAGACCAGCATGATCATGCGGCGGTCGACGCCGAAGCGGGTCTGGATGCCGAGCGCCCGCGCGCCGAGCCAGTGGCCCACCTCGTGGCTGGCCGCCGCGAACCAGACGAACGGCAGCCAGGCCAGCGCGCTCAGCCCGATGTCGGCGAAGGGGAACGCGTCGGTGGCGGGCACGGGGATCAGATTCGGCCGGACGGCGAAGACGCCCAGCGAGAACAGCAGGCAGGCGGCGTAACAGGTCCAGGCCACCCGGCCGAAGAAGGGGCGGACGATCTCGGGGCGGACGCTGGTCATCCAGCGGCGGGCCTGGATCGGCGCGGTGCGTACGGGATCGGGCGCGGCGGCCTCGTCCGAGGGGTCGGCCAGGAAGCCGAGTTCCCCGAGCGTCTCCACGAACGACGGCACGTTCACCGGCTCGCCGGCGAACTCCTCCGCCTCGGCAGCCGCCTCCTCGACGCTCGCTCCCCGCTGGAGCGCGGCGATCACCACCCCGCCGACCGCCGGAATCGTCACGAACGTGCCGGTGGCGGGGTCGCCGACCAGCACCTCGTCCTCACCCTCCGGTACGACGCTGAGCGCCTTGAGCGCGACGGTCCCCGTGGCCGTCATGGACGCTCACCCGCGCGCGGCGGCGCCAGCCGGCAGACCCGGCAGTCGGGATTCCTGGGCAGGGCCTGCCACGAGGGCGTCAGCCCTTCGCGCAGATCGAGGGTCACCCGGAAGCCGGCCGCGCGCGGCGGCTCGTAGCCGGTCAGGTAGCGCTGCGCCTCGAACGCGAGCAGCGAGCCGACCTGCATCGCCATCGGCCCCGTGAGCGGGTTGCTCAGCTTCATGTTCTCCACGATCCGGTACGCGATCCCCTCCGAGGTGTCCTCGGCGGGCCGGTCCGCGTAGTCGCAGGCCAGGCAGGCCGTGCGGCCCGGATCCACGGAGAGGTACATCAGCTGCGTCCGGTTCGCGCCACCCAGCACGTACGGGACCCCGGCCCGGACGGCGGCCTCGTTGGCCCAGAGGTTGGCGTGCGGATGCCCGTCGAGCCCGCCCGCGATCAGGTCGATGCCCTCGACCAGGTCCGCGAGGTCCTCGGGGCAGGAGACCCAGCGATCGACGGCGTTCACCTTGATGCCCGGGTCGTAGTCGCGCACCCACGCGGCCGCGCGCTCGGCCTTGGACAGGCCGATGTCGGCGTGCCGGTAGAGGAACTGCCGGGCGAAGTTACGGGGTTCGACGCGGTCCTGATCGACCAGCGTCAGCTCGCCGACACCGAGGCCGGCCAGGCACTGCACGAGGGAGGAGCCGCCGCCGCCGACGCCGAGCACCAGGACGTGCGCGTCGCGCATCGGGCGCTGGAAACCGGCGCGATGGCGGTCCAGGGCGGCGTAGGTGCCGTAGAAGCAGAGGTTGGAGAAGTGGCGTTCGTCCTCGTCCGGGTCGCCGAGGCTCCTGCCGTCGGCGTCCTCGACCAGGCCCAGGGAGTCGAGCCCGCGCAGACCCTGGCCGACGTCCTGCGCCGAGACGTCGAACCCGCGCGCGCCGAGGGCTTCGCTCAGCTCGGCCGCCGTCCGCGGGGCCCGGCGCAGCTCGCTCAGGAGCGCGGCGACCTGCCCGTCGGGATCGCTCAGGGTGATCGCCTCGCGGGCGTCGAAGACCACGAGCAGATCCTCGCCGTCCGCCTCCCAGTCACATTCCTTCAACGCCACACGCATTCGTGCCTCCAGCGCCAGTACGCAAAATGGGGCCCCGCGGGGAGGGCGACGGCGCTGCGCGACGTGAGTGTCGTCGTCTCGTCCTCCTCCCCGCGGAGAAATCGCCAGGCGGTGTCAGCGCCTCACGTGGCGGGGTTCTGGGTGGCCTTGACGGACTCGACCTTCTTGACCTTGATCTCCATGACATTCCTCCTCGTGAGGTTCCGCGGCCGTGAGTGCCGCTTGAGGAAAGAGTGGTCTTAGGTGCTGAAATAGCGCTGAATTTCCGCTGAGCCGGCGGTTAGGCTGCCATGAGATGATCACCGCCGGGCACTCGCGGAGGCATGGGGGTGGCTGGAAGACGTGGGTGGTTGACCGTGGACGGCCTTGAGTTCCGCCTGCTGGGGCCGGTGGGGGTGTGGGACGCCGGGCGACGGCTCGGCCCCGCCACCGCCCAGCAGCGGACCGTGCTGGCGATACTGCTGCTCGAAGCGGGGCGTCCCGTGCCGGTGACGCGGCTGGTGAGCGCGTTGTGGGGGGCCGAGTCGCCCGAGTCCGCGCGTAACGCCGTGCAGGGGCACATCTCCCGGCTGCGGCGGTTGCTGGCGCCGTACGAGGAGGCCGAGCTGGTGACCACGGCGCACGGCTACTGCCTCACGGTGGCCCGCGACCGCATCGACCTGTTCCGCTTCCGCGAGCTGGTCCGCGCGGCCGGAAGCGCCGGCGGCGAGAGCGGGGCGGGCTTTGACGGCGGCGCTGAGCGCGCCGCCGGGCTGCTGCGCGCCGCGCTGGCGCTGTGGCAGGGAACGGCGCCGCTGGCCGACGTGGCCGGCAGGTGGCTGCCCGACGTCGTCGTTCCCGGCATCGAGGAGGAACGGCTGACGGCGCTGGAACGGCGGCTCGCGCTCGACCTGCGGCACGGGCGGCACCAGGAGGCGGCGGCGGAGCTGACGGCCCTGGTCGGGGAGCATCCGCTGCGGGAACGCCTGGTGTCCCTGCTCATGACGGCGCTGCTGCGCTGCGACCGCAGGACCGAGGCCCTGGCCGTCTTCCGCCGCGTCAGACGCGGCTTCGCCGAGGAGCTCGGCATCGAGCCCGGCGAGGAGCTGCAACGCCTCCACCAGGCGATCCTGGCCGGCCGCGACACCACGACGGCACCCGCCGGGGTCGTCGCCGTGCCGCGTCATCTGCCCCCTGACACCGAGCTGTTCACCGCCAGGGAGGAGGAGCTGGCCGCCCTGGACCGGCTGACGCTCCCGGCCCCTGACTCCGCCGCCACGCACGCCATGGCCTCGTGCGTGATCACCGGTACCGGAGGTGTCGGCAAGACCACCCTGGCCGTGCACTGGGCGCACCGGGTGAGCGACCGTTTCCCCGACGGTCAGCTCTACGTCAACCTCCAGGGGTACGGCCCCACCCACATCGCCCGGCCGCCCGGTGAGGCGGTGCGGCTGTTCCTGGACGCGCTGGGGGTGCCGTCCGAGCTGGTGGGGGCCACGCTGGAGGCGCAGGTCGGGCTCTACCGCAGCCTGCTGGCGGAGCGGCGCATGCTGATCCTGCTCGACAACGCCCTCGACTCCGACCAGGTACGGCCGCTGCTGCCGAACGCGCCCGGCTGCCTGGCCCTGATCACCAGCAGGGCCGAGCTGACCGGCCTGGTCGCGGCGGAGGGCGCCCGCACGCTGTCGCTGGGGCTGTTCTCGCCCGAGCAGTCCCGCCTGCTGCTGACCCGCCGGCTCGGCGTGGACAAGGTGGACGCCGAGCCCCGGGCGGTGGACGACATCGTCTCCCGCTGCGCCGGGCTGCCGCTGGCCCTGGCGATCGTGGCCGCCCGCGCCCAGACGCGCTCGTCGTTCCCCCTCAAAGCCCTGATCTCGGGCCTGGACCATGCGGAGGGGGAGGGGAACGCGGGCCCGCGCGGTGACGGCGGGCTGGACGTCTTCGACGGCGGCGACGCCTCGACGAACATGCGTACCGTCCTGTCCTGGTCCTACCGCGCGCTCACCCCCGACGCCGCCCGCCTGTTCCGCCTGCGCGGCCTCCTGCCCGCGCCCGAGATCTCCACCGCCGCGGCCGCCAGCCTGGCCCAGATCCCGGTACCCCAGGCGCATCGCCTGCTGACCGAGCTGACCAGGGCGAGCCTGGCCGTGGAGCGCACCCCAGGACGTTACGGCCAGCACGACCTGCTGCGCGCGTACGCCGAAGAGCTGACCCGCCTGCACGACTCCGGCGCCGAGCGCCACGAGGCGCTGCACCGGCTGCTCGACCACTACCTGCACAGTGCCTGCCTGGGCGACCGCCTCCTCGACCTCTACCACCGCGTCCCCTTGACCCCGACGCCGCCCCGGCCCGGCGTGGTCGTCTCCCGCATCACCGACCGCGCGCAGAGCGAGGCCTGGTTCGGCCGCGAGCACCGGACGCTGCTGGCCGCGATCAGGCACGCCGCGCGCCTCGGGTTCGACCGGCACGCCTGGCAGCTGGCCGGCGCCTGCTGGGGCTTCCTGTCGCAGGAGGGACGCTCGGACGACCAGGCGGCCGTGCACCACATCGCGCTGGAGGCGGCGACCCGGCTGGACGACCCCGCCGCGCAGGCCCACGCCCACGTGGGCCTGGCCCAGGCCCTCATCCGGCTCGGCCAGGACGCCACCAGCGAGGCCCACCTGCGCGCGGCGCTCGACCTGTTCGGCGGGCAGAACGACGCGGTCGGGCAGGCGATCTGCCTCATCTACCGCAGCGTGATCGAGGACCGCCGCGGCCGGTACGACGAGGGCCTGCGCCTGAGCGACCAGGCACTCCGCCTCTGCCGGGCGGCCGGCGACCGGGCGGGCGAGGGCCGGGTGCTGAACAACATCGGCTGGTTCCACGCCCAGCTCGGCGCGTACGGGGAGGCGCTGAGCCGCTGCCAGGAGGCCCTGGCCATCCACCGCGAGATAGACGACCTGCCCGGCGAGTCCGCCACCCTCGACAGCCTGGGCCACATCCACCACCTGCTCGGCCAGTACGAGCAGGCGATCACCTATTACCGCAGGTCCCTGGCCTGGCGGCGGGGCGGCAAGCGCGCGCTCGGCGCCAGGACGCTGCGCCGGCTCGGCGAGGCGCAACTGGCGGCGGGCCGGCCGCGCGAGGGCCGCTCGACCCTCCAGCGCGCCCTCGCCCTCACCGCCGAACTCGCCCCCGGCGACGCCGACGCCCTCCGCGCCCGCCTCGCCGACCTGGACGAACCCACCGACTGACCTGCTCTGCGGACACCGCGGAGGAGAATCGGCTCGTGGCAGCAGAACCCTCGACTCATCCCGGCGCCGGGCGGACGGCGTTGCGGCCGGTGGACCTGGCGCGCGAGGTGGGCGTCTCCACCCAGCAGATCCGCAACTACGCCGACGCCGGCATCCTGCCGCCGGCCGAGCGCACGCCCTCCGGCTACCGCAGGTTCGACACCCGGCACCGTGCCGCCCTGCTCGCGTACCGGAGGCTGGCCAGGGGCTTCGGCTGGGACACCGCCCGCGCGGTCATGCAGGCCATCCACGAAGGGGACGTACCACGAGGACTCGCCCTCATCGACGCGAGCCATGCGGCCCTGCACGGCCGGCGCCAGGAGCTCCAGGCGACGAGCGAGGCCCTGCACGCCGTGGCGAGCGCCGCCCAGGCCCCGGACGCGCCCGCGCGTGTGATGCGGATCGGGGACGCCGCCAGGCACCTCGGGCTGCGTGCCTCGGCGCTGCGGTTGTGGGAGTCGGCCGGACTGCTCAGGCCGCCGCGCGAGCCAGGCACCGGCTACCGGCGCTACGGCCCCGACGACGTCCGCGACGCCCGGATGATCAACATCCTGCGCCAGGGCCGCCACCCCCTGCCGCAGATCAGGGCCCTGCTCGACGAGCTGCGCAGGACGGGGAGCACGCGGGCGCTGCGGAGCGCGATCGAGGAGCGGCGGGCGGAGCTCACCCGTACGGCGGCGGCCATGCTGACGGGCTCCGCCGCCCTGCACCACTACCTGAGCACGGACGCGCCGGAAGGCGGTCTCTTCCCGGGCGCGTGAGCTGCGATCGTCGAGTTGAGACTTTCCGGCCACGACTTCGTGTATTTCCAGCGGTGGCGGCAGCCAACTCTCAACTTGGAGCTTCAACGATACGCTTGAAGTCGTGAAAGTCCACCCACGCGAGGACATCGCGTCGGCCCCGGAGTGGATCCGGGTGGCCGGTGCCAGAGAGCACAACCTGACCTCCATCGACGTGGAGATCCCGAAACGTACGCTGACGGTCGTCACCGGCCTGTCGGGGTCGGGCAAGTCGTCCCTGGTGTTCGACTCGATCGCGGTCGAGGCGCAACGGCAGTGGAACGAGACGCTGCCGGCGTTCGTCCGTACGTTCCTGCCGAGCTCGGCCCGGCCGGACTTCGACCTGATCGAGCACCTGCCCGCGACGATCGCGGTGGACCAGCGCCCGCTGTCGGGCGGCCCGCGCTCCACGGTCGGCACCATCACCGACATCGCGCCGCTGATGCGGCTGCTGTTCTCGCGCGCGGGTGAGCCGTTCGTCGGTTACGCCGACGCGTTCTCCTTCAACATGCCGGCCGGCATGTGCCCGGAGTGCGAGGGGCTGGGCGAGGTCGTCGGCGTCGACCTGGACGCCTTCCTCGACCCGGCCAGATCGCTGAACGACGGCGCGCTGCTGGCGCCGCTCTTCGCGGTCGGGTCGCGCGACTGGTACCTGCTGGCCGCCTCCGGCCGGTTCGACCCGGCCGAGCCGGTGGCGGACTTCACGCCGGAGGAGCGGGAAGAGCTGCTCCACGGTACGGGCGGCACGGTCCCCGTGGACGTGGGCGGCCAGCGGGTGAACATGACCTACGAGGGCGCGGTGGTGAAGTTCCGCCGCCGTTACCTTGAGCCCGACCGCGAGCCGGGCACGCGGACCAAGCAGTTGATCGCCCGATTCACCACCTCGGTGCCCTGCCCCGCCTGCGGCGGCACGCGCCTGTCCGCGCTCGCCCTGGACAGCAGGATCGCCGGCCACTCGATCGCCGACCTCACCGCGATGGAGGCCGACGACCTGCTCGGCGTGCTGCGCTCGCTGGACGTCCCGAAGGCGAAGCCGGTGATCGAGGCGTTGATCTCGCGCGTGGGCCACCTGGCCACGATCGGCCTGGGCTACCTGAGCCTGGACCGCCGCACGGGCACCCTGTCCGGTGGCGAGTCGCAGCGGGTGAAGATCGTCCGCCACCTCTCCAGCAGCCTCAACGACCTGCTCTACGTCTTCGACGAGCCGAGCATGGGCCTGCACCCGCGCGACGTTCACCGGCTCACGGACCTGCTGCACGCGCTGCGCGACAAGGGCAACACGGTGCTCGTGGTCGAGCACGACCGCGACGTGATAGCCGCCGCGGACCACGTCATCGACATGGGCCCGGGGGCGGGCGCGGCGGGCGGCCGGGTGGTGTTCGCGGGCCCGCCGGGCGAACTGGCCGCCTCCGGCACGCTGACCGGCGACTTCATGAACGCCCCGACCCGGCTGAAGGAACGGGTGCGCGCTCCGTCCCGGATGATGCCGGTCGTCAACGCCCGCACCCACAACCTGCGCGACCTTGACGTGGACGTCCCCGCCGGGGTGCTCACGGTGGTCTGCGGGGTGGCGGGCGCGGGCAAGTCGAGCCTGATCAACGGGGCCTTCCGTACGCAGTACCCAGACGCGGTGATCGTCGACCAGTCGATGCCGCACACGAACCGGCGCTCCACCGTCGCCACCTACACCGGCGTGGCCGATCCGATCCGGGCCGAGTTCGCCCGGGCGCACAAGGTGAGCCCGTCTTTGTTCAGCGCGAACTCCTCGGGCGCCTGCCCGGCGTGTGCCGGTCTGGGAGTGATCTTCACGGATCTGGCCTCCCTGGAGGGGGTGAGCCTGACCTGTCAGACCTGCGACGGCAGGCGGTTCACCGACGAGGTGCTCGGCTACCGCGTGCGCGGCCTGACGATCGGCGACGTGCTGGAGCTGACGGCCGGGGAGGGGCGGGAGCACTTCGCGGGCAACGCCAGGATCGTCCCGGTGCTGACGGCGGTCGGGGACGTCGGGCTCGACTATCTGCGGCTGGGGCAGCCGTTGACGAGCCTGTCCGGGGGCGAGTGCCAGCGCGTCAAGCTGGCCGTCCATCTGAGCGGCAGGGGCGACACGTACGTGCTCGACGAGCCGACGAGCGGCCTGCACCTGGCCGACGTGCGGCGGCTGCTGACCACCCTCGACCGGCTGGTGGACGAGTACGCGGCCACGGTGGTGGTGATCGAGCACAACCTCGACGTGATCGCGCACGCCGACTGGCTGATCGAGCTCGGCCCCGAGGGCGGGAGCCGCGGCGGCCGGCTGCTCTACCAGGGGCCGCCCGCCGGGCTGCTCGCCGTCCCCGCCTCCCCGACCGCGACCTACCTGCGCCGGGCACTGGAAGGGAGTGCGTCATGAGCGGTGGGGATCGGCGGCGGCTGGCGGCGACGGTGGCGGGGGCGGCCGACGCGGTGGTGCGCGTGCTGGCCGCGCATCCGATGCGCGGATCCGGCCCCTATCCGGCCGGCGACGTGCTCGCCGTCCTGCTCGGCCAGCAGCGGATCCTGCTGGAGGCGGTGGATGAGTGGGAGGGGCCGCTGGCGGTGACCGCCGACGGCCGGCCGGAGCCGTTGGCGGGCGAACTGGCGCTGTTCATGAGCTACCTGCAGCTTTCGTGCGTGCTGTATCGGGGGCTGTCCGACATCCCCGCCCCCATGCGAGCCGAGGCGGCCCGGCACCTGTCGACCGTCCACCTGGCCGCCCGCCGCCTGCGCGACCGCGCCCGCCGCGCCGCCCGCACGGGATGACCGGAGGCGCGGCAGGTCAGACCGTGGGCAGATGACGGAGTATGACTCGGGGTGGATGCGCGGAGGAGCGCCCGGTTCCTACGATGAGCGGGTGATGCGGACTCCCCGCTGGCTGGTGCCGGTCGGTCTCGGGCTGCTGGTGCTGCTGGTCGGGCTGTCATGGGCGCAGACGATCGCGGCCGGCTGCGGCTGCGTCCCGCCGTTCGCCGGCGGCGCCGCCTTCCTCGTCCTCTGCCTCGTCATGGTGCGCACGGCGCCGGGCCGCCCGGCCGAGGTGTCCGGGCTCCTGGCGCCCGCCGCCATCGGAGCCCTCACCGGGCTAGCGGTCAACAGCGTCGGCTGGTTCATCCTGGTGCTCTACATCGCGTTCGTCGCGCTCACCCTGCGGCTCTGGCCGGGGATCGTCATGTGGCTCGCCTCGCTGGCCGTGGTGCTGGTGGCGGCGTTCACCACCCCCGACCCCGGCTGGCCCAACTGGCTGGGCGCCGTGACGCTCGTCTTCTGGAGCGCCTGGGCCGCGCGCTACCGCATCGACGTGGGCGAGCGGCTGCACCGCGCCGAGCGCGCCGCCAGCGCCGCCGCCACCCTGGCCGAGCGGCAGCGGCTGGCCGCCGACCTGCACGACATCGTCGCCCACACGCTCGCCGTGACGGTGCTGCACCTGGGCGGCGCGCGGCTGGCGATCGAGCACGAGCCGGAGCGGGCGGCGGCGGGGCTCGCCGAGGCCGAGCGGCTGGCCCGGCAGAGCATGGCGGAGCTGCGCAAAGTGGTCAGGGTCCTGGCCGAGGAAGGCGCCGATCCCGCCGTGGTCGCGCCGCAGCCCACCGCGCCCCGGCTGCCCGAGCTCTTCGACGAATACCGTACGGCGGGCCTCGATCTGGAGTCGAGCGTCGAGGGCGAGCTGTCGGTGGTGAGCCCGATGACCGGGATGGTGCTCTACCGGCTCATGCAGGAGGCGCTGGCCAACGCGAGCCGGCACGCGCCGCGCCGTTCCGTCGAGGTAAGGCTGCGCGTGTCGGACGAAGGCGGCGTCGAGGCCACGGTGGCCAACCTGCTGCCCGACCGCCCGCCCCGGCAGAATGGCGGCATGGGACTGCGGACGATGGCGGATCGGGTGCGCATGGCCGGCGGCCGGGTCACCGCCGGCCCCGAGGACGATCGGTGGGTCGTGCGGACGGAGTTACCGGCATGATCTCGGTGGTGCTCGTCGACGACCAGGAGCTGGCCAGGGCGGGCCTGCGGACGATCCTGCGCGAGCCGTACGGGTTCGACGTCGTGGGCGAGGCGTCCGACGGCCGGGCCGCGCCGGCGGAGGTCGCGCGCGCCCGGCCCGACGTCGTCGTCATGGACATCCGCATGCCGCACATGGACGGTGTCGAGGCCACCCGCGCGCTGCTGGCCGCCGATCCGGCCTGCCGGGTCCTGGTGCTGACCACGTTCGGCGAGGACGGCGTGCTGGCGGCGTCGCTGCGGGCAGGCGCCTCGGGGTTCTGCCTCAAGGACGCCCCGGCCGAGGACATCCAGCGCGCGGTCCGCGCGGTGGCGTCGGGTGACGGCTGGCTCGATCCGGCCGTCTGCGGGCGGGTGCTGCGGCGCTACCGCACCGATCCAGTGACCGACCCCGACGCGGTGCGGCGGCTCGGTGATCTCACCGCCCGCGAGCTCGACGTGCTCAAGCTCATCGGCCGGGGGCTCACGAACGCCGAGATCGCCCGCCACCTCGTGGTCGGTGAGGGCACGATCAAGACCCACGTCGGCCGCATCTTCACCAAGCTGGCGGTACGCGACCGCGCCGCGGCGGTCGTCTTCGCCTTCGACCACGGCGTCGTCCGCCCCGGCGAGCCGCCGGGTATGACTGGGGGCTGACTTCAGGTTCTGCTTGGGGCCAGACGACAGGTGGGGCGGCATCGAAGACCGTGAAGGCATGCTAGTCAAAGCCCCCAGCCCACAGACCACCGCCTACGCGCTCCCCGCCATCGCCTGGCGGATCACCGGCCCCATCGCCGCCGCCGTCGTGGTCACCCTGCTGATCCTCAGCCCGTTCTACGGCTACCACCGCGACGAGCTCTACTTCCGCCTTCTCGGCCAGACCCCCGCCTGGGGCTACTTCGACCAGCCCCCGCTGACCCCGCTGCTGGCCCGGCTGTCCACGGAGCTGCTCGGCGACACCATCGTCGGTCTGCGGGTCGTCCCCGCCCTGTGCGCGGGGCTGCTGATCCTGGTCGGCACCGCGATCACCCGCGAGCTCGGCGGCCGGGCGGGAGCCCAGACGCTCGCCGCCGCCGGTCTCGGCACCGGCATGTTCCCCCTGGTCGTCGGGCACACCCTGCTCACCCAGTCGGCCGACTTCGTGTTCTGGACGACGTGCATCCTGTTCGTGCTGCGCGCCCTGCTGCGTGGCGACGGACGGTGGTGGCTGGCGGCCGGCGCCGTGGCCGGGGCGGCGACGTACAACAAGCATCTGATCGTGCTGCTGATCACCGGGCTGGCCACCGGCCTGCTCATCGGTGCCGGGCTGGCCGTGCGCGGCCCGCGCGCCGTCTTCGCCGAGCGATGGTTCTGGTCGGGGGCGGTCCTGGCCGCCGTGCTCGCCTCCCCGAACCTGGTCTACCAGGCCGTCAACGGCTGGCCCCAGCTCACCATGGCCGCCACGCTCAGCGAGCCGATCAACCGGATCATGTTCGTGCCGATGATGGTGGCGCTGCTCAGCATGGGAGCGTTCGTGATCGCCGTCGTCGGATGGCGCTGGCTGCGCGGGCGGCGCGAGACCCGGCCGCTGGCCATCGCGACCCTGGTGACGATCCTGCTCGGCTGGGCGTCCGGCGGGCGGGCCGACTACGTCGCGGGCAGCCTGATCTTCGCCTTCGTGGCCGGCTGCGTACCCGTCGCCGCGTGGATGGAGCGCACGGCCGCCCGGCGCCGAACGGTGTGGTGCGGGCTGCTCGGCACCTCGCTCATCGGGATCGCCGTGGCGCTGCCGCTGCTCCCGCTGGCGGCGCTGGGCTACTCGCCGAACGAGGTGTCCAGGGAGTCGGTGGGCTGGCCGCGCTTCGCCGCCCAGATCGCCGGGGTGCAGCGGTCGCTGCCGCAGGGGACGGTCGTGCTCACCGCGAACTACGGCGAGGCCGGCGCGCTCAACCGATTCGCCCCGGACGTTCCCGTCCACAGCGGGCACAACGAGCTCTGGTACCAGGGCCCGCCGCCCGAGACCGCACGCACGGTGGTCGCCGTGGGGCTGCCGCCCGAGGAGCTGCGGACCCGCTTCGCGCACTGCGCGTCCGCCGGAACCGTGGACCACGGCACCGGGGTCCCGAACGAGGAGCTGGGCCTGCCCATCACGATCTGCTCGGGACCGCACACCCCGTGGACCACCGGCTGGACCGACTACAGGCACGCGAGCTGAGGGAGTCATCATGAGCGACGTCCTGATCGTCATCCCGACCTACAACGAACGAGACAACCTGCCCCGCATCGTCGCCAGGATCCGCGCCGCCGTGCCCGCCGCCCACCTGCTCGTCGTGGACGACGACAGCCCGGACGGAACCGGCCGGATCGCGGACCGGCTCGCCGCCGAGCTGCCCGGCGTGCACGTCCTGCACCGTGAGGAGAAGCAAGGGCTGGGCGCCGCGTACACGGCGGGTTTCCGCTGGGGACTCGCCCGCGGGTACGACCTGCTGGTGGAGATCGACGCCGACGGCTCACACCCGCCCGAGCGGCTGCCCGCGCTGCTGAGCGCCGCAGAGCGGGCCGACCTCGTCATCGGCTCACGCTGGACGCCCGGCGGCCGGGTGGCGAACTGGCCGCGCCACCGGGAGCTGCTCTCACGCCTGGCCAACCGTTACGCCCGGCTGGTGCTCCGGCTGCCCGTCGCCGACGTCACCGGCGGGTTCCGCGTGTATCGGGCCGCCGCGCTGGCCCGGATCCTGCGCGGCGGCGTCGAGTCGCGCGGCTACTGCTTCCAGGTGGACCTCACCCTGCGGGCCGTACGCCAGGGCTGCACGGTGGCGGAGGTGCCGATCACCTTCGTCGACCGTACGGCGGGGACGAGCAAGATGGACGCGGGTGTCCTGTTCGAGGCGCTCTGGCGGATCACCGCCTGGGCCTTCCACGCCCTCTCCGGGCCCGCGCCCACCGGCTCGCGATCATGAAAGGGCGGGCTCTGCCGTCAGCGGCCGGTCAGGTCGAGCTGCAGGTAGTCGAGGTTGAAGTTCTGGTACGCGCTCTCCGGCATGCGCAGGACCAGCTCGTGCGTGCCCTTGGTGAGCCGGCGGCGCTCCAGCGGCTGGAGCGTGAACGCGTCGTGGCTGGTGGTGTTCGCGATCGGAGCCGTCGTACTGGTTCCCGTGCCCCAGTCGAGCACGACGGTGCCAGCGGGGGAGTAGGGCGAGGAGACGCGGGCCGAGACCTGGTAGAGACCGGCCTTCCTGACCTCGAAGCGGTACTTGAGCCACTCGCCGCCGCGGATCCAGTTCACCGCGATGGCGCCTTCGAGGTCGCAGATGTCCACGCCCTCGTCGGGGCGGGACACGGTGCAGCGGTTGGGGTCGAGGTCGTGGTAGCCGACGCCCTCGCCGCCCGGAGCGAAGTCCTCGCCCTCGACGCGGATCGTCCGGTCGCCGTGCTGCCGCCCGTAGCGGGACAGGTCGCCGCCGTCGCGCCAGTAGCCGAGCGCTTCGACGTTGTCGGTCTGGATCATGTTCGCGCCGTAGGTCCTGACCAGGGTGCGCCAGCCGAGGTTCTCGTCGCGCAGGGACGCTTCGTCGGTGTACTGGGCGGCCAGGCCGTACCACATGCTGTTGATCCAGACGCGGCTGTGCCGCGCGATCTCGGCCAGCGTCTCCCGCGTGACCTGCGGGTCGTCGGTGCTGTCGAAGACCACCTCGTACGCGACCGGCTGGCGGCCGGGGAAGGTGCCGGCGACGCCGGCGGTGGCGTCGTCGATGATGTGCATGTAGAGGACCTCGGGGTCCTGGGCCATGAAGGCGGCGGCCTCCTCGACCGTGGGAGCGCCCTTGAACAGGCCGTGGTCCACGGTGCCTGTGCGCTTCAGCACCTCGTACATCTGCTGCCTGACCGGCCAGCCCTTGTCCAGGTTGACCAGCGCCCTTCCCTTGGCGGTCCGCATCGCCTCCTCGAAGGTCGGCACGGTGTGCTCGGTGACCGCGGCCTGGCCGCCGCCCAGGCCCTGCTTGAGGTGGAGCGCCTTGATCTGGTCGAGGGTCAGGTCGGCGACCCGGCCGGTGCCGTTGGTGGTGCGGTCGACGCTCTCGTCGTGCATGAGCACGAGGTGGCCGTCCTTGGTGGGCCGTACGTCGATCTCGACGACCTCGGCGCCGTCCCTGATGGCGGCGTCGACGGCGGCCAGGGAGTTCTCGGGGGCCGCGCGCCACTGGCCGCGGTGGGAGGCGATCATGAGCGGGGCGCCGCGGCCGTGCTTGAGCAGGCGCTGGTGAACGCGGTCGATCCCGCCGGGCGCGGTCGCCGCCGCGGGGGCCGGGGGGAGCGTGGTCAGGGCGGTGGCGCCGGCCAGAGCGATCAGGCCGGTGGCTGCCAGGCCACGACGAAACTTCCGAATCATGGACATAGACCCTGTAATGACGACATGTCGCTCATATGAACAGACGGCGGACGCCCCCGCAAGCCGAGATGATCTCGCGGCGGCCCTTGTGCGGGTCAGCGGGAGGAGGCGCGGAAGGAGCGGCGGTAGTTGTCGGGTGGGACGCCGACGATCCGTTTGAACTGGCGCCGCAGCGTCGTGGCGGTGCCCATGCCGGTGGCGGCGGCGACCGCCTCCACGCTCTCGTCGGTGGTCTCCAACAGCTCCTGGGCGCGGCGTACCCGCTGGGTCAGCAGCCACTGCAGTGGCGTCCGCCCGGTCACCGCGCGGAACTGGCGGGCGAGGTTGCGCGGGCTCGTGTTCGCCTGCCGCGCCAGCTGCGTCACCGTGAGCGGCTGGTCCAGCCGTTCACTGGCCCAGGCGAGCACGGAGGCGAGCGCGTGATCGCCGGCGACCCGCACCGGCGTGGCCACGAACTGGGCCTGCCCGCCCGGACGGTGCGGCGGCATGACCAGGCGGCGGGCCACCGAGTTGGCGATGGCCGCGCCGTGGTCGAGGTGGACCAGGTGGAGGCAGAGGTCGACGGCGGCGGCCTTGCCGGCGGCGGTCAGCACGCTGCCGTTGTCCGTGTAGAGCACGTCCGGGTCCACGACGGCCTGAGGATGGCGGGCGCTGAGCTCGGCGGTGTGCGCCCAGTGGGTGGTGGCGCGGCGGCCGTCCAGCAGGCCCGCCGCTCCGAGGATGAACGCACCCGTGCAGAGAGAGGCGATCCTGGCCCCCGCCTCGTGCGCCGCGCGTACCGCCTCGACCAGCTCAGGGGGCGGCGGCTCGTCGATGTCCGCGCACGCGGGCAGGATCACGGTGCCGGCCTCGGCGAGCCGGTCCAGCCCGTGATCCGGCTCGACCGCGAACGGGCCGACCCGCACCGGACCGGGCCCGCAGAGCCGGACGTCGTACCAGCCGTCCACGGCTTCCTGCGGCGGGTTGCCGAAGATCTCGTAGGCCACGCCCAGCTCGAAGTGCAGCAGGTGCCCGGCGGTCGCCAGCGCGACGGTGTGCATGTCGGAAAGTGTACGCATGCTGTCGTTCCGGACTCTCACGCTCGGGGTCCGCGTCCGTGGAGAGTGGACTCCTCAGCACAACGGAGATCGGGGAAGTCATGAGTACGTCGGACGCGGTGGTGGTCTACGGGGCGACGGGGCACACGGGACGGTTCGTCGTGACCGAACTGCTCCGGCGCGGTTTCACCCCCATCCTCTCGGGCCGCGACGCGAGCCGCCTGACGGCACTGGCCAAGGAGCTCGGGGAAGGGCTCGCGCCGGGCGCACCGGCCCTGGACGCGGAGGCGCCGGGCGGCGCGGTGGCGGGCGGGGTGGAGGTGCGGGCGGCCTCGGTGGACGATCCGGGGGCGCTGGACCGGGCGCTCGCCGGCGCGGGCGCCGTCGTCAACTGCGCGGGGCCGTTCGCGGTGACGGGAGGCCCCGTGGTCGAGGCGGCCCTGCGAGCCGGCATCCCGTACGTGGACGTGGCGGCCGAGATCGAGGCGAACGCGTCGATGTTCGCCACCTACGCCGAGCAGGCCGCTCAGTCCGGGACGCCGGTGGTGCCCGCGATGGCCTTCTACGGCGGGCTCGGCGACCTGCTCGCCACCGCAGCCCTGGGGGCCCTGGGCGGCTCGAC
This sequence comes from Nonomuraea maheshkhaliensis, assembly GCF_039529435.1. Classification (NCBI taxonomy): domain Bacteria; kingdom Bacillati; phylum Actinomycetota; class Actinomycetes; order Streptosporangiales; family Streptosporangiaceae; genus Nonomuraea; species Nonomuraea maheshkhaliensis. Next base: position 11,774 of record NZ_BAAAMU010000030.1, on the reverse strand, counting down.
GGCCGCCGACGAGGTGCGCGTCGCGTACGGGCTGAGCAGCTGGCATCCCACGGAGGGCACCAGGGCGGCGGGCCGGGTGTCCCACGAGCGCCGCGCGGGCCGCCGGGTCCGGTTCAGGAACGGCGCGCTGGAGTACCACGACGACGGGCTGACGGAGCAGGACTGGGCCTTTCCCGAGCCGCTGGGCCGTCGGGCGGTGCTCGCGGAGTTCACCATGGCGGACGTCGTGACCGTGCCGAGCCACCTGGACGTGCCCGAGGTGCGCGGTTACATGACGGTCGTGGCCGCGCGGGACCTGTCGGGCGCCGACACCCCGGCGCCCGAGGCGGCCGACGAGTCGGGCCGCTCCGACCAGACCTTCGTCGTGGACGTCGTGGTGCGCGTGGACGGCGTCGAGCATCGCGCCACGGCCGCCGGCCGGGACATCTACGCGATCACCGCGCCGCTGGCGGTGGAGGCCGTGGCGCGCATCCTGGCGGGGGACTTCCGGGTGAAGGGGCTGGCCTCGGCCGGCGCGATGTTCGACGCGGTCGGCTTCCTGCGTTCCCTGGAGCCGCACCTGACGGTCGAACTCCCCGAACCGGCCAAGGCGTCCTGACCGGCTGGTTGCTTGAGCCGGCCGATGTGTCGTCGACGGGGCAGGTGCTGTGACTGGCCGGAGTGCTCGGGCCGACCGGAGTGTTCTGACGATTGGCGTGGCCCGACCGGGCGCGGCTGATCCGGGCGGGGCGCGTGAATCGGTCGGGCGCTGGGAAGGCCCCGTTTTCCGGGGCCTTCCCAGCATCGTGTTCTCGTTCGTAACGGTCCGGTCAGCAGCCCGTGCGGGGGAGTGTGGCGTCGCGGCGGACCTGCGTGTGCGGCAGCAGGCGTACGTCGAACGAGGCCGTCCCGTGGCCGTCGGCGCTCACCTGGATCTCCTGCTTCAGTAGGCCGCCCGGCAGCCACAGGCGGTAACGGCCCTGCGCGTCGGTGGTCGCCGTCCACGAGTCGCGGCCCCGTCGCAGCGTCACCGTCGCACCCGGCAGCGGGCTCACCTTGCCGTCGCACGCCTTCGAGCTCACCTCGCCGGACAGCCGAGCCCAGTGCCAGGGCGCCTCCGCCTTGAGGGTCACGCCGATGGCCGGCGCGGGATACGGGGTGTCCTCGTTGACCGTAAGCCGCGCCTCGTACGTTCCCGGCTCGGCGAGTTCGCGGGCGTCGAGCGTGAGGGTGACGCGGACGCTGCGGCCCGGCGCGAGGGTGCCGTGCGTGGGGTCCGCGCTCAGCCAGGACGCGGCCGTGCCCGCCGGGTCGCAGTCGTCCAGGGTGGGCAGGACCTCGCCGAACGGGGTCACGCGCGGGCCGTTCGCGCCGCCGATCTTGTACAGGCCGCAGGCGGCGGCACCGCGGTAGAGGGCGTTGCGGGAGTTCGGCAGCCTGGTCCAGGCGTCGGCGTCCGGATCGTACGCGAACGCCTCGTTGGTCAGCATGCTGCCGCCGTTCGTCACGCCGCCCGCGACCACGAGCCGGCCACCTGCCACCGCGTAGCCGCCGGCCCACAGGTCGATCGGCAGGTCGGCGGCCTTGGACCAGGTGTCGCGCGCCGGGTCGTACACGTAGGCGTGCGTCGTGCCGTGCGGGCCCGCGGCCAGGCCGCCCGCGCAGTGGACCTTGCCGTCGATGCCGCCGCAGGCCGCCCACGAGATCGGTTCGGGGTAGGGGGCCGCCTCGGTGAAGGTGTCGCTGGCGACGTCGTACACGGTGACCTGGTCCGTCGCGCTCTGGCACTCGCCGGCGCACCCGCCGACCGCGTAGATCCTGCCGTTGAGCACGGCTGATCCGACCGCGCCCCACGGGTGCGGGTTGTCCGCGCCGGTGCTCCAGGTGTCGGTCGCCGGGTCGTAGACGAGGGTACGGGCGGCGGGCGTGCCGTCCTGGCCCCAGCCGGTGACCACGTAGAACTTGCCGTCCACGAACGCCGAGGCGGGCTTCTGCCTGGCGTCCGGCATGTCGGCCAGCCTGGTCCAGGTCTTGGCGGCCGGGTCGTAGGCGTAGGAGGCGGGGGTGCCGCCCTCGCCGCGCGGGGAGCCGCCGAAGGAGTAGACGCGGCCGTCGTGGTACCCGACGGCGTTGTCCCTGATCGTGGTCGGATAATCCGATATATCCACCCAAGGCGCCGCCGCAGGCACCCCACCTTCGGGTGCCTGCGTCCCACCGTCCGGCGCGGATGTGGTGTCGTCCGCAGTGGTGGCGGGCTCGGACCTCGTGCCGGCCGTCGCGGCGGTGGCCGGTGCGGGTGTCGCGCCGTTCTCAGCGCCGTTCTCAGCGCCGTTCTCAGCGCTGTTCTCAGGGCCGTTCTCAGGGGCGGTGGCGGGGGTGCGGGCGGCCGGGGTGAGGCCGGGGGTCGCGATGCGGGTCACCGGGGCGCCCTGCGCCTGTGACCGGGCCGAGCCCTCACTCCGCGACCCGGCGAGGTCGTACGTCAACGGCGCCGTCCCCCGGTTGGTCAGGGTCACCCGGGCCTTCGCCCGCCCCCCGAGCGGCGCCCGTTCCGACACCTCGTCCACGCTCACCGACAGCCGCCCGGCCTTGAGCGCGAAGTCGGCCCGAGACACCTCATCGGTCCCGGACTCCAGCGGGACGGTGGCGCTCTGGTAGCCGCGCTGGACGGCGGTGAGTACCCGCTTGCCCGCCGCCGGCAGCGGCGCGAACGCCCAGTAGAAGCCGTCGGCCAGCGCCGGGTCGTCGGGCGTGGCCGCGGTGTCGCGGCCGGTTCCGCCGTCGGGCGTGACGGTCGCGCCGTCGATCGGCTCGCGGGTGTTCGCGTCGGTCACGTTCCCGTACGCGAGCCCACCGGCCACCGGCGCGCACGTGCCACCGCCGGCGGCGTATCCGGGTGCCGAGCAGACCGCGGGGTCGATCTCCGCCTTGAGTTCGAGCGTGGCGCCGGAGACCTGCGCCGTGACCGGCCGGTAACCGGGGTAACGCGGGGTCGCGGTGACCTCGTACGTGCCGCCCACGGGCAGGGTCAGGCTCGCCCGCCCGTCCCCAGGAGCCGTGAACCAGGTGGCCGGCGCGCCCTCGACCGAGAGCGAGGCGTAGAGCGGCCAGCCGTGACCCGAGCCGTCCGCGACCCGCACACTCACCTTCTTCGTCGGCGTCGGGGACAGGGCCACGTCCTTGGTCGTGCTCTCGTCACCGGTCACCCGCACACCGTCGAGCTTCGCGGCGTCGTAGCCGAAGACCGACAGGGTGACGTCGTAGTCGCCCTCGTCCAGGTGGAGCAGGTAGGAGCCGTCCGCGCCGGTCGTGGTGTCCAGCACGCGCGGGCCCGTGGCGGTGACGCGGGCTCCGGCGACCGGCTTGCCGGTGCTCCTGTCGGTGACCTCGCCGGTCAGCACGCCCGTGCCGGTGCGCGGCGCGGCGCCGACGGCGCGGTGCACGTCCAGCAGGCCCTCGCCGTAGACGTTGCCGTCCCCGGCCGTGCCGCCGCAGGTGGTGTCGGCGTGGTCGCGGGCGGTGGCGCCGAGGATCTCCCGGGTGGCGGCGACGTCCCCGATCAGGGCGGGCGCGGCCGACCAGAGGAGCGCGACGGCACCGCTGACGTGCGGCGCGGCCATGGACGTGCCCTGCTGCACCTGGTAGCCGCCGCCGGGCACGCTCGACCGCACGTTCTGGCCGGGCGCCGTGATGTCGGGCTTGCTGTCGGGCATGCCCGCCTCGCCGCGCGAGGAGAAGCGGGCCACGTTCCCGTTCTGGTCGACGGCCCCGACGGCGTACGACTCCGGGTACTCGCCCGGCGAGTGCTGCGTCCCGCACGCGGGCCCGTCGTTGCCGGCCGCGAAGACGGGGAAGATGCCCGCCGCCACCCACTGGCGCACGTAGTCCTGGTACCACGGGTCCCCGGGCGCCGAGGACCAGGAGTTGTTGAGGATGTTGGGGCGCAGGGCCGGGTCCGGGTCGGAGCCGTCGGCCTTGGCAGGCGCGAGCATCCACTGCGCCGACAGCGCCAGCGTCAGCTCGCCGCACTGGTAGTCGCGGCAGCCCTTGGCCGCGATCCAGCGGGCGCCGGGCGCGACGCCGATGCCCTCGCCGCCGGTCATCGTACCCATGGTGTGGGTGCCGTGGCCGAAGTTGTCGCACGGCGCGGGCTGGGCGCAGAGCGCGGTGGGGTCGTACCAGTTGTGGTCGTGGGTGAAGGTGCCGTCGCCGTTCGCGCCCCGGTACGAGCCGGCCAGCGCGGGATGGGTGTGATCCACTCCCGAGTCGATGTTGCCGACCACGATGCCCTGGCCGGTGCTCTTGTAGTCGCTCCACACCTGGTCGGCGTGGATGGCGCTGACCCCCCACTCCACCGGGCCGCTCGCGGCGACCCGCTCACCCGGCGTCGGCCGGGGCAGCGTGTACGCGCGCGGGACCCGGACCCGCTCGACCGCGGGATCGCCGGCCAGCTTCGTGGCCAGGTCGGCGGAGCCGCCGCGTACGTACAGGGAGTTGTCGATGTAGAGGGACGTGGCCTCGGCGCCCGCCTCGCGCACCAGACCGAGGGCGCGGGCCTGGCTGGACTCGGCGGTCGAGCGCAGTTCCCGCACCACCGCCGCGCCGCGCTCCGACCAGTCCTTGATCGCCGCCGCCCGCTTCAGCGTGGCCTGTTCCTTGAACTCCACCCAGAAGTCGGCGGCGCCGCCGGCCAGCCGCGCGGACAGCTCGGGCGGCAGCGGCCCGGGGGGTTCCGCGTGCGCGGGAACGACCGCTCCTGTCAGCGCCAGCAGCACGCCGAGCAGGACGAACGCGCCACGGCGCCGCCGGGGGGAAGGGGGATTGCGCCGCAACCGGGGCCTCCAAGCACACAGGCGCCCGGCCATCGCTTTCGACGGCGCCGTGAACGCCGTTGAGCAGCCTGACCCAGCGGACATGCCCGATTCAAGGTTTTCGGTACGGCGAAATCCTGCCATGTCGTGAACACGACACACCGAAAGGCATATTCATGTAAAACTAGTAGGTAATACATGACCACCTGTCCCCTGGAGGACCGACATGAGCAGAACCCTGCACCTCAACGCCTTCCTCATGGGCGTCGGCCATCACGAGGCGGCCTGGCGCCACCCCGGGACCGAGCCCGTCCGGCTCACCGACGTCCGCCACTACCAGGAGCTGGCCAGGATCGCCGAACGCGGCGGGCTCGACTCGGTCTTCCTGGCCGACGGCGTGGCGCTCTCGGGCGACGTGCGGCACAACGCGCTCGGCGGGCTCGAACCGCTCACCCTGCTGGCGGCCCTGGCCGCCGTCACCGACCACATCGGGCTCATCGCCACGGTGTCGACCACGTACCACGAGCCCTTCCACGTGGCGCGCAAGTTCGCCTCGCTCGACCACATCAGCGGCGGCCGGGCCGGCTGGAACATCGTCACCTCCGCCGGCGAGGCGGAGGCGCGCAACTTCGGCGTCGAACGTCCCGCGCACGCCACCCGCTACGCCAGGGCCGCCGAGTTCCTGGAGGTGGTCACCAAGCTCTGGGACAGCTGGGAGGACGGCGCCGTCCTGGCCGACCGCGCCGCCGGCCGGTACGCCGACGCGGGCCGGATCCATCCGATCGACCACGCCGGCGACCACTTCTCCGTCGCCGGGCCGCTGAACACCTCGCGCTCGCCACAGGGGCATCCGCTGCTGGTCCAGGCCGGGTCGTCGGAGGACGGCAAGGAGTTCGCCGCCCGCCACGCCGAGGCCGTCTTCACCGCCCAGCAGACCCTGCGCGAGGGGCAGGAGTTCTACGCCGACCTCAAACGGCGCCTGCCCGCCCATGGCCGGCGTCCCGAGGATCTGCTCGTGCTGCCCGGCATCTCGCCGATCATCGGCTCGACCGAGCGGGAGGCGCACGCCCTGGAGAAGGAGCTCGAGGAGCTGCTCATCCCCGCGTACGGGCTGGCCCAGCTGTCCCGCATGACCGGCCTGGAACTGACCGAGGAGCACCTGGACGGGCCGCTGCCCGACGTGCCGGCCGAGAACGAGGGGGCGCAGAGCCGCCGCCGGCTGGTCGTCGACCTCGCCCGGCGCGAGCGGCTCACGGTCAGGGAGCTGATCGCGCGGTTGGCCGGCGGGCGCGGGCACCGGGTCTTCGCGGGGACGCCCGAGCAGATCGCCGACCAGCTTCAGGAGTGGTTCCTGTGCGGGGCGGCCGACGGCTTCAACATCATGCCGCCGCTGCTGCCGGGCGGGCTGGCCGACTTCGTCGACCACGTGGTGCCGGAGCTGCGGGTCAGGGGGTTGTTCCGGCACGAGTACGAGGGCCGTACGCTGCGCGAGCACTACGGCCTGCCGCGCCCGCCCTCCCGTTACGCCACCACCCGCCCCGAGCCCGTCGCGGTCTCTTGACCCGCCCGCGAGCGTCCGCCCGGGTCCCGTGGTCCGAGCCCGTCCCGGCCCCGTGGCCCGGTCTCGGCAGGCACGCCTTCCCGTGCCGTATATTTCCTACATTATCTGTAGGGTTGGACCGCCGCGTGCGGCGGTGGTGGGTCCGGTGGCTCCGGTGGCGAGATCAACATCTCCCAGGGGCCGGGCATCAGCTACGCCGCTCTCATCATCATCCAGGCCAAGGGCCGGCTGGAGCAGGATCTGCCCGGCCGTACGATCAACTGGAAGGCCGTCAGCGGCGGTGCCGCGACCAGGGACGGGATCGTCTCGGGCAGCCTCCGGCTCGGGGTCAGCGGCTACGGCCCCTCCTCATCGGCTGGGACGCCGGCGTCTCCTGGAAGATCGTCTGCTCGCTCAACGACATGCCGCTGTGGCTGGTGGCCAAGGACCCGAAGTTCCGCAGCCTCAAGGACTTCGGCCCGGCCGGCCGGATCGCCGCCGTCTCGCCCGGCTCGATCCAGTCGGTGATGTCGCAGCGAGCGGCCCAGCAGCGGCTCGGCGACGCGCACGCGCTCGACAGGAACATCGTCGCCATGGCCCACCCCGAGGCGCTGCAGGCCCTGGTCGCCGGGCAGCTCGCGGGCGCCCGGCTCGTAGGCCCGCACGCCGGCGGAGGGCAGGCCGGCGCGACCGGGGTTGTCGGTGGCGTCGTTCACCCCGCGCCGGAGTTGAGCTTGTCGGCGACGGCCTTGGCCACCTCCAGCGCGCCCCGGGTCAGCCTGCCCTCCGGGTCCTCGGTGACGCGGCGGTCGTACGTCACCTCGATCACCGCGTTGCTCACGCGGACCCCCACGACCGCCGTCGTCGGCCCCTTGCCGGTGTCTCCCGGCAGGGTCCAGCCGGTGACGAAGGAGTCGTCCCCGATGACCGGGTCGGGCTTGGTGTAGCCCTTGGGGATCAGCGCGGACTCGGCCCTGCGGGCGACGAACTGCTCATGCGCCTCGGCCACGCCGCCGGTGAACACCTTCGTGTAGACCTTGAGCCTGTGGTACATGTTGTCGGGAATCCCGGCGCCGAACCTGGGCAGGGTTCCCCACTCGCACTCCTCCTTGTAGATCTTCGTCTCCTTGGGGAAGAGCGTGAGCTTGACCCGCAGGTCCTCACCGACGAGCTTGCACGGATCGACCTCCTTGGTGAACTTCGCCTCCCCCGTCGGCACCGGCTCGCTGGTCGAGGGCTGCGCGCTGGGCCCACTGGTGGGTTCGGCCGGGGGCTCCGTGCTCTCGGACGTCCGCGCGGCGACGGGCTTGGTGACGGGGGCGGGCGGCGGCTGCCTCGTGGCCAGGAAGACGATGGTGAAGACCATCAGCACGAGCACCGCCATCGCCCCGCTGAGCAGGCCTGGCGTCATCCGGAGACCGGGTCGCTTGACGGGGGCCGTGTTCGGGTAGTCGTTCATCTCGTTCGTGGCGGGGCGGCCGCCACGTCTCCTCTCCGCGAGTCTGGGGGAACTGCTGCCCGCATCAGCCGGTGTCCTGGGGCGAGGTGTTCCTGAGGGTGTCCGCCGCCGCGCCGGCGAGCTTGCGCGCCCAGTTCTGGTGCTTGGCCTGGGGCTTGGCCTCGTCGAACGTGGCCGCGTCGATCTGGACGACGACGTTGCTGACCCGCAGCCACACGATGCTGTGGGTCTGGGTGAACGTCGTCGCCCACCAGTTCTGGCCGAACGCGCCGTCCCCGACGCCGGGGAGATCGCGTACGGCCTCGTACGTCGAACCGCCGCTGCTGCCCGCCTTGGAGGCCTGGGCGTCCTTCCTGCCGTCGAAGACCTTGCGGGCCGCGGCGACCGTGGCCGAGTGGGTGACCTTGAGAGTGATCGTGTCCTCGCCGCCGGTCCAGCCGCATTCGGCGGGGTTCATCCCGGTCTGGCGTTGGCGTAGCCCTGGAATGATCTTCGCGGCCTGGTCCTCGGTCACCAGGCCGCAGGCGGCGGGCGCGGTGGCGAACTTGCCGGCGCCCGGTGGACGGGGGGACCCGGTCGTGCCGGCCGTCGGACTCGCCGTCGTTGTCGATCTGGCGGACGGCTCACCCGACGGCTCACCCGACGGCCCGTTCGACGGCTGGGCGATCGTGCGGGTGTCCGGGGGCGGTGTCGTCCCGGTGGAGGCGTTGACCAGGAGCACCGCGCTGACCGTGAGGGCGGTCGCGGCCGTCAGGCCGGCCAGTACGAGGGGCAGTCTGCTCTTGCCCTGGGGCATCGGCATAGTGGCGATACCGCTGGACGGGCCGGTGGAGGAGCCGGTGGGGGAGCCGGTGGAGGGATCAGCGGGGTGGCGCGCGGGGGTGGCGGGACCCGTGACCGGGCGGCGGGCAGGCAGGGGGGCCGCGATCGGGCCGAGCACGTCCCTGATCACGGAGAGCGGCGGGCGCGCGGCCGGGTTCTTGTCCAGCAGCGCCATGAGCAGGCCGCCGATCGGCCCCGCGTGGACGGCGGGCAGCGGAGGCTGGGTGAGCACCGCCGCCACCATCGCCATGGGTGTGTCGCGCCGGAACGGGCTCTGCCCCTCCACCGCCGTGTAGAGGGTGGCGGCCAGCGACCAGTGGTCGGAGGCCGGGCCCGTGGGCTCGCCGCGCAGCCGCTCCGGCGCGACGTAGCCGGGCGTGCCCGACTGCTCGGCCGCCGCGAGCGCCGAGGCGGCGCCGGGGCCACCGCCGTTCCGCGGGTCGATCTGGGCGGCGATGCCGAAGTCGGTGAGGATCGCCTCGCCCGCGTCCGTGATGATCACGTTGCCCGGCTTCACGTCACGGTGCAAGATCCCGCGCCGGTGCGCCGCGTCGAGTGCGTCGAGCACCCGCAGCCCGATGGTGGCCACCTGACCTGATGGGAGCCGTCCTGATTCCTTGATCAGGTCGGCCAGCGACCGCCCCGCGAGCAGGTCCATGACGATCCACGGCTGGCCCTGCTCGGCGATGACGTCGTGCACGGTGATGATCGCGGGATGGTTCAGCGCGGCGGCGGCGCGGGCCTCGCGCAGGGTGTCCTCCAGTGCCTTGTCCCTGCGGGCCGGGTCCGACGGCAGGCGTACCTGCTTGACCGCGACCTCGCGGCGCAGCACCGCGTCCTGCGCCCGCCAGACCGTGCCGGCGCCGCCCGCCCCGAGCGGTGCGACCAGGTGATATCGCCCGGCGACTACGTGCATGCGTCAGCCCTTGGCGTCGAGGTTCTCGGCGAGGTACTTGATCGCCTTCGGGATCTTCTGCCGCAGCGTGGGGTCCTCCTTGACGTCACGGGTGTAGCGGACCTCGCCCACGATGTTGCCGGTCTTGAACACCGAGTAGACCGTGACCCTCTTGGTGCTGAACGTCGTCTCCTTCACCTCCCAGGCGACCGCCTGGTCACCCGCGTCGGGGATCTCGAAGACCTCGCCGTGCTCGCCGCCGCTGCCGCCCCTGCCGGCCTCCGACTCGGCCTTCGCCTTGGCGCCCTGCACGTGCTCCTCGGCGAGCTTGGTCTCGTAACCGTCGCCCTGCTGGGTGTAGAGGTAGAACGTGGCGTAGATGGCGAGGTCCGCGCTGTCGGCCAGCGAGCCCCAGCCGCACCTGACGGAGGGCTCGGTGCTGGAGGTCAGGTATCGGCCCACCAGCTCGGTGGCCTGCTGCCGGGTGAGCAGCTGGCACGGCCTGGGGACCGCGGTGAACTTGCCGGGGGTGCGCGCGACCGGCGAGCCGGTGGGCGCCGCGGTGGCGGAGGGCTCGGGCGTGGCGGCCGGCGTGGTCGTGCCGGGGGTCGGAGCGGGCCGGTCGGTGCTCGACGTGGTCTTCGGGGCGGCGACCGGGGTGGCGGGCGCGGACGAGGTGGCCAGGATGAGCACGACCGCGGCGACGAAGGCGACGGCCACGGCCGCCGCGGAGCCGTACACGGGGATCCGGGGGAGCGTCCAGGAGGCCGGTTGCGCCGACGCGACGGTCGCGGCGGTGTGGCCGGTGAGGTGCTGCAGCGACTCCCTGAGCGCCACCGTGTCGGGGCGCTGCGCCGGATTCTTCTCCAGCAGCCGCATGAGCACGGGCGTGAGGGCGCCGGCCCGCTGCGGCGGCCTGGGCGGCTCGGTCATCACCGCGCCGTGCGTGGCCATGGCGGTCGGACGCGAGAACGGCGGCACGCCCTCGACGGCCGTGTAGAGCGTCGCCCCCAGCGACCACAGGTCGGAGGCGGGCCCGGCGGCCCGGCCCGGCTCCTCGGTGAGCGTCTCGGGGGCGGTGAACCCGGGCGTGCCCATGGGCGCCCCGCCCGGTTGCCCGCCGCCGGTCCGGGTGGCGATGCCGAAGTCCGACAGCAGGATGCGGCCGTCGTCGGCCAGCAGCACGTTGCCCGGCTTGACGTCACGGTGCAGCAGGCCGCGCGCGTGCGCGGCGGCCAGCGCCGACAGCACGAACAGGCCGATCGAGGCGGCCCACTCCGGCGACATCGGCCCGCCCGACTTCACGACCTGGTCGAGGGAGCGCCCGTTGACCAGCTCCATGACGATCCACGGCTCACCCCCGTCCTCGACCACGTCGTGGATCGCGACCACGGCGGGGTGCCTGACCTCGGCGGCGGTCCGCGCCTCGTGCAGGGTCCGCATGCGCAGCCGCGCCTGGTCGTCCGGCGACAGGTTGGGCGGCAGGTGCACCTGCTTGATCGCCACCTCGCGCCCGATCCCGGTGTCGAGGGCCCGCCACACGACACCCATACCGCCGCGGCCGATGGGCGCGAGCAACTGGTAACGCCCGCCCACGAGTCGTGGCTGGTTCATTGCATCACTCCTGGCGTCCTAGCGCCGCCGCGATCCATCGGGCGGCGTCACGCGCGCCTTTGCGCATGGCCTCATCGTCGCCGATCTTCCCGACGTCGATGTACTTGATCTCCATCACGACATTGCTCACCCTGAAGACGACGTCGTGCCGCTCCACCTGGCCCTTCGGGTTGACCAGCTCGTAGCTGAACGCCTCGTCCCCGATCCCGTTGACCTCCTCGTACGACCTGCGCTTCTGGGTGATCAGCTTGTCCAGGCCGATGCCCGGCCAGTTCCAGGAGAGCTCGGCCCCCGACTCGGCGGCGTTGAGCGTGTTGACGAACTTCTCCGACGCCTCGTCCACGCTGCGGCCCCAGGCGCTCTCCAGCTGTACAGGCCGCAGCGGGACCACCGCGACGCCCTTGCCGCGGGTCACCCACTCGCAGCCCTCGTCCTGCTGCTTGCCCTTGGCGGGTGCCGCCGGGACCAGCCGCCGCACCTGGGCCGGAGTCAGGAGCGTACACGGGCTCACCGGGACGTCGAACTTCGCCTCCGCCACGGTGGGCTTCGCGGTGGCCGGCTCGGACGGCGCGGGGGTGGACGGCCCGGGGGTGGCGGGCGGGGCGGCGGTGCTCGGGGTGGACGGGCGGGGGGTCGGCTCCGGCTTGAGCAGCG